>CADDZP010000141.1 GCA_902812475.1 Actinomycetota bacterium
GCTGATGTTGCTGTTGATGATGAACGGTTGGTGAAGCTTTGTCCGTTCACCGTGGCGCTAGCGGCGGCCGTTCGCCTCCCAGCGGCCGCGCTCTTCGACGATCACGACCGCGATCACGGCGATGACCACCGCCATCGCCACCAACAGCCACAGCCCGGCGTTCACTTCGGCCCCTTCCGTCCGTCCTGCTCGATGCATCGGCATCACACCAAGCGGGGTTTAAGGGCCGCTGAAGGGTGGCTCAGCTGGTGACCAGGGTTCCGCCGACGGGCTCGATGCCGAGGTCGCGGTAGGTGACGACGGGGGTGTAGGGGATGTTGCGCTCGCGGAAGTACCGGCCAGCGACCTCGCCCCGGTCGACGAGCGTGGCGGCGGCCACGACCGTCGCCCCCAGGGCCACGATGGCGTCGTGCGCCTTCTGGATGGATCCACCCGTGGTGACGACGTCGTCGACCAGCAGGACGCGGGATCCGGCGCCCACCTTCGCCCCTTCGACCAGCTTGTTGGTGCCCCTCCCCTTGGGCTCCTTGCGCACGACGAACCACTGGACGCCGACGAGCACAGCGATGACGTGGGCGAACTGGTCGGCGCCCATCGTCAGCCCGCCCACGGCGTCGAACTCGACATCGCCCACGTTTTCGACGATCGCCCGGCACGCCACCTCGAGATCGGGTCCCCGTGAAAGGGCGGCCTTGCCGTCGATGAAGTCACGGCTCATCTCGCCCGACGCCAGCTGCACGGGCTCGGGCAGGCGCAGCAGGCCGCGCTCCCGGATGATCTCGACGATGCGCTGCTTGGTTGTCGCCTTCGGTTCGCTCACCGCGCCCGAGCATAGGAACGGTGGGCGGGCCCGCAGCGGACGCCAGCTCGGGTTGCCCGATTCTTTACAGCGCTCCGGTCGTGGGTAGGAAGGAGATGTGAGCGCCGAAGTCCGTAACAACGCCGAACGCTCTCGGTACGAGCTCGTGGTCGACGGCAGGGTGGTCGGCATCGCCGACTATCGGCGCCAGGGCGACACCCTCGTCTTCCCCCACACCGAGATCAACAGTGCATTGCGCGGTCAGGGCCTCGGCGCCGTGCTCGTGGGCGGTGCCCTCGACGACGCCCGGGCCAACGGAAGCAGGGTCGTGCCCCGGTGTTGGTTCGTCGCCGAGTTCATCGCCGAGAACCCCGAGTACCAGGACCTGGTCGCCGCCTAGCCAACGGCATCACGCCTCCAGTTCGAGGTCGGTGCCGGCCAGGACCTCCACGGCCGGGACGTGGTCGCGCCGGCGCACGCCTTCGACCCGGTCGAGCTGGCGCTCGAGCTGTCTGCGGCGCACGCCGGCCATGGCGTCGTAGTCCTTCTGCAAGGCGTCGAGCCGTCGGCCGACCCGATCCATGTGCTCGGTGAACGCCCGCCACTGCTTGGCGAAGCCGCCGAGGAGGGCGACGATCTCCCGGGACCGCTGCTGGAGCCGGAACGTCTCGGCCGCCTGACGCATCACGGCGAGCACGGCGAAGAGCGTCCCCGGCGAGCACAGCACGACGTTGCGGGCCAGTGCGCCGTCGAGCAGCGACGGGTCGAGCTCGTGCATGGCGGCGTACACCTGCTCGTTGGGGATGAACAGCAACACGACGTCGAGGGAGTCCTCCGCAAGTTCGTACTGACGCTGGGACAGCTCGGAGACGCGTTGGCGAACGTCGTGGCGGAACTGCTTCAGGTGGCGCTGGCGGTCGAGGTCGCTCTCGGCTTCGAGGGCGCGCACGTAGTTGTCGAGCGGGAACTTCACGTCCATGTGGCACACCTGGCCGCCGGGGAGCAGGAACGTGAAGTCGGGGATGCCGCCGTCGCCGGTGGCGGCCTGTTTTCGGTAGTTGACGTGCTCGACGAGCCCGGCCGCCCGCAGGACGTCCTCGGCCATGCGCTCGCCCCACTGGCCTCGGCTCTTGGTACCGGCGAGCGCCTCTCGGAGGCGTGCGGCCGTGTCGGAGAGTGTGGCCGTCTGCTGCGTGGCCATGCGCAGCTGGGCGGCCAGTTCGCCGAACTTGGCCTCGCGGTCGCGCTCGAGCTCGCGCACGAGGGCGTCGACCCGCTCGAACGCCGTACGCACTTCGGCCGCATCGGTTCCGCCCCCGGCCGACACCCGGCGGCTGACGATGAAGACGACGATGGCGCCTACCGCACCGGCCACTGCAACGACCACAACTTCCATACCCCCGACGATACGAAGGGGGTACGACAGTTTGATCGAGGGCTAGGGCCGCCAGACCTCGTCGACCATGGCGAGCACGTCGACCTGGCGGTGGCGGCGGGCTTCCGGTGACTCCACGCGGTCGGCGACCTCGCCCGCGGCCCTCGTCCGCACTTCGCCGTCGATGTTGCCGAGGAGCTGGATCAGGCGACCGGAGCGGTCGTTGGCGGCCAGCTCCACCCCGATGTCGGCGGCCGCCGGCGGCTCCACGGCGATCACCAACCGAAGTGGCGAAGCGGTGCGGACGTCGAGCAGCAGGGGAATGGTGAGGTGCCCGCGGTAGCGCTTGCTGATGACGGGCGCCTTCACCGCGAGTGTGCAGTCGAGGCGCACGACGGCACTGAAGCGCGCAACGTCCTCCCCGCGGCCGGTCGGTTCGACGTCGACGCCCGCGAGCGTGGCCCGCAGCGATGCCCGTGCGGAATCCCGCGGGCCGGCCGCCAGGGGACCCACCTCGATGCTGTCGCCGACGACCGACGCGATGGTCGCCCCCACCCGTTCGGGCGTCACGACGCGCTCCATGAACGTGCGGCCGAAGTCGGCGAAGGACATCAGCTCCTCGTTCATGCCCGCTCGAGGTCGAGCTGCCTGACCAGCTTCTTGGGTGCCACGGCTCGGTAGCTCTCGTCGATCCAGTCCTCGAGCATGTCGACAGGCACGTCGTCGCCCTTGGCGAACACGCAGGTGACCCAGCCCGCCTTGCCGAGGCCGTAGCCGGACGGCTCGGCGAACGGGAACGTGAGTGCGAACTCGGCCGCGTCCGGCAGCTTGACGCCGACCATCAGCCGGCTCGGTTGGGGCACGCCGAAGAAGACGAAGATCTTCTTGTTGACCTTCACCACGTTCTCGCCCCACGGGTGGTCCTCGTAGGCCTCGGGGTAGGTGAGCGCCAGCTTCATCAGCCGTTGTTCCACGCGCCGGAGGTCTGACGCCATCGGCGCCAGACGCTACGCCGCTCTTCGCATCCGTACCGGCAGGCCCCACGTTCGCAGCAGGCGGCGGACCTGGCGGAACGCCTCTTCGGTCATCGAACGGCGGGCCTCGTCGAGGAGGTGGTCGTAGGAAGCCATGCCGCCCAGGACCCAGCGGGAGAACATGCCCTCGTCCATCCAGGCGGCCACGTCCGGTTCGAGGTCGGCAACGACGCTCGCCCGCTTGGTCGCCAGCCCCCGCAGCGTCTCCCACGACCCTTCCTCGGCGAGCTGCTTGTAGCGCTCGAGTGACGGCCGGAGCTGGGCCCACGGGACCAGGCGGTGGCCCCGACTGCTCGCGCCGGCGTCGCCGATGATGAGACCGAACAGCATGCGGGCCACCCACTCGTAGAACGGCGCGTCGGGCGGCGCCGTGGCCACCCCGAGGGCCCGCTTCAGGGCGTCGGGGATCGTGCCGACGGGCTCGCCCATCTGGTCGAACTCGCCGCCCGCCAACCGCATACCCGACGCCACGGCGCCGTCGCGACTGACGAGACACGTCGACCGGATGCGCATGCGGCCCTTGGCTTTCGACGGGCGGGCGCCTTGGGCGTGTTCGGTCGAGGCCGCCCATCCCTCGGCGCACACGCCGAGCGCCTGCCACGAGGCGGGCGCCGCGAAACCCAGCAGCGTGTCGAGGGGATGACCGTCGATCGACTTGAAGCCGAGCAGGCCGTCGTCCGGCGACTCGCCGTCCTCCACGCGGACCAGCATGGGGCCCTCGTTCCATCCTCGCTCCTCGGCCGCGGCGTCGACGGCGACGGCCAGGTGTTGCAGCTCTTCGGTGGTGATCAGTCGTGCCATGCCCCGAGCTTCCAGGGCCCACCTCACCGGAGGCTGGCAGCCGCGCTGTCAGAAAGCGAATTCCCCCAAACTCACAGGCGGGCATGCGGAACATTGTTCAGTTGTTCTTCCAGGTGGCCGAAGAGCAGAGCGAGAGGCGACCATGCCGCGGTATGCACCAAGAGGGCTCGAGGGTCGAGGGCTCCTGCGGCGCGCCCGCCCGGTGGAAGGCGGCCGCCGGTGATGTTCATCCTCCTCGTCGAAGCCGTGGGCGCCTTCATCGTGGCGTGCGCCGACGCTGTCGAGGGCGAGGACGAGCCCCGCCGGTCGGTGCGCGACCGTGTCGTCCGGGCCGTGTTCTGGCCAGTCACCCTGTGGGTCTGGTTCACGCACCGCACCATGCCGAAGCTGGCCCGCTTCGGCGCCATCGTGTGGCTCCTGCTGACGTCGGGCTGGCTCCTGTCGTTGGAGTCCGACCGCATCGACGCTGTGTGGCTGTTCCTGCTCGCGGCCGAGGCGACGTTGGCGTTCGTCGTGTACTGCGTCGACACGCTCTCCGCCAACCTGCAGCACCGCCCGGTGGTGCGCGTGCTCCGCGGCATCTTCTGGCCCGTCGCCGTGGTCCAGTACCTGCGGGACCGCGAGAGCATCAAGCTCATCCAGGCCAGCGTGACCGTGTGGGGCCTGCTGACCAGCGGGTGGCTGCTCAGCCTCGGCATCGATCGTGTCGCCCAGCCCCTCGGATGGGTGCGGTAGGCGGCGGGCCGATGAGCAATCCGTTCGCCGAGCCTCGGCCGTTCCCTGGTCAGGACCCGTGGGTCGTGCCCTTCGAGGGCGAGCTGTTGCTGGTGCAGTCGACGCGCGACGACCGGCACCTGTCGGTGCTGCGCTTTCCCGATCTCGCCCACATGCACGACTACGACGAGACGGTGATCTGGACACCCAAGCGTTGGTCCAACCACCGCCGGCAACTGTGGGCGCCCGAGCTCCACAACGTCGACGGTCACTGGTACGTGTACTACGCGGCGAGCGACGGCGAGAACAGCCACCATCGCACCTACGTACTCGAGTCCGACCACCCTCTCGGGCCGTACCACGAGCTGGGCAAGGTCTACGACGCCGCCCACGACACGTTCTCGATCGACACGACGCTGCTGCGCCACGACGGCAATCTGTACGCCGTGTGGTCGGGGTGGGAGGGCCGCTTCGACGGCTTCCCCCAGAACCTCTACGTCGCGCCCATGTCAGATCCCTGGACGATCTCGGGTACCCGCTCGTTGCTCTCCCGTCCCGCGCACGACTGGGAGTTGAGCGTGGCGCCCATCAACGAGGGGCCCGAGATGCTGCGCAACCCGACGACGGGCCAGCTGTTCATCGTGTACTCGGCGGACGCCAGCTGGACCGCCGCCTACAAGATGGGCCTGCTCGAGTTCGTGGGCGACGACGTCACCGATCCGACGGCCTGGCGCAAGAGCGAGGCCCCGCTGTTCACGGGGGGCGGCCACGGCTGCTTCGTCGAGCTCGGCACCACGATCTACTGCGTGTACCACCACAAGCTCACGGGCGAGCCGGGGTGGGGCGATCGCGTGATCCGCTACGACCCCGTGCGCTGGGACGACCACGGCCGCCCGGTCATCGGTCGCGAGGACGGCGAGAGCTCGGAGATGCCCGGCGTCACGCTCGGACCGAGCTTGGCGTCGTAGAAGACGTAGAAGCCGTCGAAGACGGGGCTAGCGCGTCGCCGGTTCGATGTGGTGCTTGCGCTGCAGCTCTTCGACGGTGACGGCCGACGTGGCCGGGCTCAACCGGGTGAGCGACCGGAAGTACTCCTCGACGCCGGCGGGTGAGAACACGAACAGGGCCCGTCCGCCGTCGGCGCCGACGACGAACTCGTGGGGGACGCCCTGGCCGATGAAGACCTGGTCGCCAGGCCCAGCGTCTTTGACGCGATCGCCGACGCGGAAGCGATAGCGGCCCGACAGCACGAACACCGACTTGTCGGCGTCGGCATGGACGTGGGCATCGGCGGGACCGGCCACGTGGGTGCAGTCGAGCACGGCCAGCGACCCCAGCGACGTGCGGCTGTCGACGAGGATGCGCACGCTGTCCCCGCTCGGGAACGTGAGCAGCTCGCCGCCATCGACGTCGAGCGGCCGCGGCTGCAGGAACGGGTCAGCTTGTGTCCACGAGATGCCACGACGGTAAACCGCGACAGGCAAAGGCACGGTAAACGTGCCGTCAGCCCGGGACCATTGCGGGCGTGCGCCGCCCGGCCGCTTCCAGGCGGACGACGGCATCGAGGCCCCGTCCAGTGGCGCTGCGCAGCTCCACGTCGCCCCCGCTCAGACGCACGAGCTGGCGGACGATCGCCAGGCCGAGGCCGCTGCCCTGCTCGCGCCCCGCCCCGTCCTTGCGCCAGAAGCGGTCGAAGGCGCGTCTGCGTTCGGCGGCGGTGAGCCCTGGCCCCTCGTCGACGACGTGGACCTCGACCCAGTCACCGCTGCGCTCGACGAAGAGCTCCACCGCCGTGCGCGCCGGACTCACGTCGAGGGCATTGGCGATGAGGTTGTCGAGGACCTGCTCCATGAAGCCCGGCACCGCCAGCGCCGTCACCGCGGGCGGCACCCGGCTGCGCACGACGACGCCCCGCTCCTCGGCCAGTGGACTCCACGCCTGCACGCGGTCGTCGACAATGGCGGCCACGTCGACGACGGTGCGCGTCGGGCGGCTGGCCTCGACCTTGGCCAGCGCCAGAAGGCCGTCGATGAGTCGGGAGAGACGATGTGACTCGGCGATCGCCGCTTCGACGTCAGGCTCGGCGCCGGTGCTCCCGAGAGACGCGTCGATGCTCTCCAGGCGGAGGCGCAGGGCGGTGAGCGGCGTGCGCAGCTGGTGCGACGCGTCGGCGACGAACGCCTGCTGAGCCTCGAGCAGCTGCTGGAGGCGGTCGGCCATGGCGTTGAAACGGCGGGCCAGCGTGGCCAGCTCGGGCGGCCCCGAGCTCACCATGGCGCGCGCCGTGAGGTCGCCCGCCTGCAGACCGGCCACCGCCTCGTCGAGACGAGCGAGGGGGCGGAGCAGCGACCGGGCGAGGAGCAGGCCGAGGGCGGCGCTCACCGCCAGCACCAGGACGCCCAGGATCCCGAGCTCGACCCAGGCCCGGTGCACCCGGTCCTCGAGCGCGCTGGTCGGCGCCGTCACCACGGTGACGCCGAGCGACGAGGGTCCGGCGCCGATCGGGGTGGCGACGTAGAGAAGGTCGGGGCCGGGCCGGTGCACGATGCCCGACGGTGTCTCGCCGGCCAGAGCCCGGTTCAGTTCGGCGGTGAGGCCGCTGCGGATGGCGCTCGACGGCGTCGGTCCCTCGGCCAGCACGACGTGGCCGGCGGTGTCGAAGATCGTCACTCCTGCGTGGGCCTGTCGGGCGTAGCGGTCGGCGAGCACGCGCAGGCTCCCGACGTCGCCCTGTCGCAGGTCGCCGACGGCGATGGCCGACAGGGCGGTGGCGTCGCGCTCGAGCCCGTCGATGACCGATTCCCGTTCGCGCTGGCGATAGCCGTTGGCGAGGGGGACTTCGAGGACGACGAGGACGACGACGGTGAAGGCGAACAGGGCGAGGAGGAACCGCCGCCTCATCGGCGCTCGTTCACGCCTCGACGGCGAGGCGGAAACCGACGCCCCGCACGGTCTCGATGAGCTCGGGGTGGCCGAGCTTCTTGCGCAGGGTGGCCACGTGCACGTCGAGGGTCTTGGTCGGCCCGTACCAGTGCGGGTCCCACACCTCTTCGAGGATCTGCTGGCGGGTCACCACGGCGCCGGCGTCGTCGGCGAGCAGGGAGAGGAGGTCGAACTCCTTGGGCGCCAAGGCGATCTCTGCATCCTCGTTCCACACCTTCCGCGTGCGCCGGTCGATGGTGATGGCGCCCACGCGCTGGACGCCGGCCGGCTCGGGCGCCGTCGCCCGCCGGCTGACGGCGCGTATGCGCGCCACGAGCTCCCGGTAGCCGAAGGGCTTGACCATGTAGTCGTCGGCGCCCAGCTCGAGGCCGACCACCTTGTCGACCTCGTCGCTCCGCGCCGTGATGACGATGATCGGGGTGGTCGCCCGCGCCCGGATCCGCCGGCACAGCTCGTAGCCGTCGATGTCGGGCAGCCCCAGGTCGAGAAGGACGAGGTCGGCGTCGGGCTCGTCGAGAGCCGCTTGGCCGGTGGCGACGCGGGTCACGGCGTACCCCTCGCGCTGGAGGCCGTGGGCCAGGGGCTCGGCGATGGCGTCGTCGTCCTCGACGACCAGGACGTGGAGCACGGCATCAGCTTGGCGCACTCTTGCCGTCTACGGCAGGGCGGGTTACGGCTCCACTAAGAAGCGGTTAAAGCCCCGTCGCAGGGGGCGCCAGCTTTGGGGTTCGAGCAGTACGTTCGCCCTGCCGTCTCTCGCGGCAATGCTCCGGTTCTCCGGAGCCCTTTCCCCAGCCGGTCCCGGTGGGCGTCCGCTCACCGGGACCGACTTTTCTGTGCTGCCTGGCTGTCTGTCTC
>CADDZP010000142.1 GCA_902812475.1 Actinomycetota bacterium
GTCGCGGGCCTGCTGGGCACCGCGCTGCACGTAGGGCGTCGGGTCGGACGCAGCGCGGGCGACGGCGGGGACCGCGCCGATCAGGGAAGCGAGCGCGAGGATGGAAAGGAGTCTGCGGGCCACGCCTCATCGTTCGACGACGCGGCTCGGGACTCCTTCCCTACGACTTGAACAGGAACTCGGCGTCCTCGTCGTCGATGAGGAGGCGGACCTCGTCGGCGAGGACGTCGTGGTGGCGCAACGCCGGGTCGCTGTCGACGATGTCGAACGCCACCTGGCGGGCCCGGCTCACCCACTCACGGTCCCGGCGCAACGACGCCAGCTTGAGGTCGCTGCGGCCCTTCTGGCGAGTGCCGAGCACCGTGCCCTCGCCCCTGATGTCGAGGTCGACCTCGGCCAGCTCGAACCCGTCGGTCGTGCGCTCCAAGGCCTTGAGGCGCTCCTCGGCATCGGGGGTCGTCGCCTCCCCGAGCAGGTAGCACCACGACCTGGCGGCGCCCCGCCCCACCCGACCTCGCAGCTGGTGGAGCTGGGCGATCCCGAAGCGGACGGCGTCCTCGACGAGCATCACGGTCGCGTTGGGCACGTCGACGCCGACCTCGATGACCGTCGTCGCCACGAGCACGTCGAGGTCGCCGTTGCGGAACGACGTCATCACGTTCTCTTTGTCCTTCGACGGCATCTGCCCGTGCAGCAGACCCAGGCGCAACGTCGGCCACACCTCGCCTCCCAGTCGCTCGAACTCCTCGGTGGCCGACTTGGCCTGCACGCGCTCGGACTCCTCGACAAGGGGGCACACCACGTACGCCTGACGGCCGGCCGCCACCTCCTCTTCCACTCGGCGGAAGGCCTCGGCGGACTCGAGCTCGCCTCGCACCCAGCGCGTCTCGACCGGCGTGCGCCCCGGCGGCAGCTCGTCGAGCACCGTCACGTCGAGATCGCCGTACACGGTCATGGCCGCCGTGCGGGGAATCGGCGTCGCGGTCATCACCAGGACGTCCGGGTCGTCGCCCTTGCCCCGGAGTGCAGCACGCTGCTCCACGCCGAAGCGATGCTGCTCGTCGATCACGATGGCGCCGAGGGACTTGAACATCACAGCCTCCTCGATGAGGGCGTGGGTGCCGATGAGGATGTCGACCGATCCGTCGGCCAGGCCGTCCTGCAGGCGCTCCCGCTCCTTGGCCGTGGTCCGGTTGGTGAGCAGGGCGACGTTGAGGGGCCGGTCGCCGGAGAGCGTCGCCTGGGCGCCCGAGTCGGGCACCGACAGGTCGCGCACTAGATCGCGGACGCCGAGCTCGTGCTGCTCGGCGAGCACCTCGGTGGGCGCCATCAAGGCGCCCTGGTACCCGCCCTGCACGGCCATGAGCAGGGTGGTGACGGCGACGATCGTCTTGCCGCTGCCGACGTCGCCCTGGAGCAGCCGGTGCATGGGATGCGGTCCGGCCAGGTCCACGCCGATCTCGCCGATGGCGCGCCGCTGGGCGCCCGTCAGCGGAAACGGCAGGGCGGCGTGAAAGCGCTCGACCAGTTCGCCGTCGACGACGTGGCGGATGCCTTTCGACTCCCGTTCGACGGCGCGCTTGCGCATCACCAGCGGCACCTGCAGGCGCACGAGCACGTCGACCACCAACCGCTTCCTGGCTGCCTGGGCGGCGGCCATCGAGTCGGGCATGTGGATCTGGCGGAACGCCCAGCTCCGGTCGACGACGTCGAGGCGGTCGCGCCATTCCTCGGGCAGCGGGTCGGCGAACTCGCCGGCGCGCTCGAGCGCCTCGTTCACGAGAGGCTCGAAATCCCAGCTCGTCAGACCGGCCTTCTCCGACTGGGGGTAGACGGGGATGATCTTGCCGGTCTTGTTGCCGACGAGGTCGACGACCGGGTTGGTCATCTGGCGCCGCCCCTTGTACAGCTCGACCTTGCCGAAGAAGATCGCCTCACGACCGACCGCCAGCTGCTTGGCCCGCCACGGCTGGTTGAAGAACGTGCACTTCAGGTAGCTGGTGCCGTCGAAGACGTCGATCTCCACGAGCGCCCGGCGCTGCCGGGTGCGCCGGCTCTGTACCCGTTTGACGGTGGCGAGCACCATGGCCTCGTCGCCGACCTTGAGGTCGCGGATCGTCGCCTGCTGGGTGCGGTCGAGGTACCGACGGGGGTAGTGCGTGACGAGATCGAGGACTGTCTCGATCTCCATGAGGGCCAGCGAGTCGGCCTTCTTGGGGCCCACGCCTGTGAGTTCGGTGACCGGGATCTTGGCCAGCTGCGCGAGCCGTCGCGCCATCAGGTGCTTACTCGACGGAGACCAGGTAGGGGTAGAGGGGTTGGCCGCCATGGTGGACCTCAACGGTGACATGGTCGCGTTCCTCGGCCAGCCACTCGGTGATGCGCCGGGTGTCGGCAGCGGTCGCGCCCTCGCCTTCGATGAGGGTCACGATCTCGTGGTCGTCGTCGACGAGATGGGCCAGGAGGTCCGATGTGGCCTCCGGGAGGTCGGGTGACACCGAGACGATCCCGTCCTTCGTCATTCCGATGAAGTCGCCCTCGTGGACGGGCCCGGCCGCCGAGTTGGCGTCGCGCACGGCCCGCGTGACCTCGCCCGAGTGGATGCGAGCAGCCGCCTCGGCCATGAAGTCGGCGTTCGTCTCCACGTCGGCCTGGGGGTCGTACTCCATGAGGGCGGCGAAGCCCTCGGTGATGCTCTTGGTCGGCAGGACGCGGACGTCCTTGGGCGTGAGGTCGTTGACCTGTTCGGCGACCGGGATGATGTTCTTGTTGTTCGGCAGGACCACGACCTCGTCGGCCGGCGCAGCCTGGACGGCGTCGAGGATCTGCGCCGTCGAGGGGTTCATCGACTGACCACCGGCCACGATCTGCTGGACGCCGAGCGAGTGGAAGATGCGCCTGATGCCGTCGCCGGTGGCCACGGCGACCACCGCCGTCGGCACGGGCTCACTGGCCGGCGCCGGCTCCTCCGCCGGCGCTTCGCGGACCCACCGCTCCTCCTCGACCTGTTCCATGAGGTCGGTGATGCGGATGTTGCGGGGACGCCCCACGTCGAGGGCGGCCTCGATGGCGGCGCCGATGTCGTCGGTGTGTATGTGGCAGTTCCAGACGCCATCGCCGCCGACGACGACGATGGAGTCGCCGATACCGGCCCAGACATTCTTGAAGACGGGGATGGCGTTGTCGTCCGCGCCTTCGAGCATGTACATGACCTCGTAGCGGAGGTCGCTGACGGTGGCGCCCTCGGGCTCGACGTGGCCGGCGGGGGGGCTGGCCGCCTTCACGGGTGCCGGCGTCGCCGCGTGCTCCGGCTCGGGTACCGGACGCCCGTCGACGACGTGGAGAAGGACGTCGAGCAGGAGCACGTATCCGGCGCCTCCTGCGTCGACGACGCCGGCCTCTTTGAGGGCCGGCAGCAGCTCCGGCGTGCGGGCCAGCGATTCCTGGGCGGCGGTGTCGGCCGCTTCGAGGACACGACCGAGATCGTCCCCGTTGGACGCGGCGGCGCCGGCGGCTGTGGCCGACTCACGCACGACGGTGAGAATGGTGCCCTCGACCGGGCGCATGACGGCTGTGTACGCCGCTTCGCTTGCCCGGCGCAGGGCATCGGCGACGCAGGCCGCGTCGACAGTGTCTGCGTCCTTGATCGTGTCAGAGATGCCGCGCAGCACCTGGGACAGGATCACCCCCGAGTTGCCGCGCGCCCCCATGAGCGACCCATGGCTGATGGCCTTGCACATCGTCCCCAGGTCGTCGGCGCCATCGACCTCGGTGACGACCGATTCGAGCGTGAGCGCCATGTTCGTGCCGGTGTCGCCGTCGGGGACGGGGTAGACGTTGAGCCGGTTGAGTTTGTCCTGGTGGGCCCGCAGGGCGTCGCGGTAGCCGACCACCACCTCTTTCAGGTGTGCGGCATCGATCGTCGCGAGGGGCGCCACGACGGGTGATCGTAGCTACGAGTCTCCTTTTCGCTCAGCGCCGGCGGCCCTTCGTCCCGCGACGGCCGTGATTGTCCTCATCCGTCGGCGCCTCGGCTCCCCAGGAGCCGACCTCGGCGAAAAGGACGCGAGCTCGCTGCTAGCTTGAGCGCCATGCCCGCGGTGTGCGAGGTGTGCGGGAAGCACCCCTCTTTCGGTATGGCGATCAGCCACTCCCATCGGCGCACGAAGCGCCGCTGGAACCCCAACATCCAGCGCGTTCGCGCCCTGGTGAACGGCTCCCCCAAGCGCATCCGGGTCTGCACCTCCTGTCTCAAGGCCGGCAAGATCCAGAAGGTCCCCGTCCGGCCGAAGGCAGAGAGCGCCTAGGGCGCTATCGCACCGCAGCGCGGGTGAACACCCGCACTGCAAGCGCGAGCAGCAGCGCCGCGTAGGCCGCCACCACGGCCAGGCTCAGCGTGGCCATGACTGTGGCGTTGGTCAGGCCCCAAATGTCGTGCAGCCCGGTGGCGCGGCCGTCAAGAAGCCCGTAGCGCATCACCGCCAACGCATGCGTGAGCGGAAGGACCTTGGCGAAGGCGGCGAGCCAGCCGGGCAGGGCCGTGATCGGGAAGAGCGAGCCTGCGAAGAACCAGGGCACGATGGCGATGGCGGGCACGGCGCCGACGTACTCCTCCTGCTTGGCGATGCGGTTCGCCAGCGTCTCGGCTCCTCCGTACATCGTCACGGCGAGAAGGGCGGCTGCGAGCGCGAACAGGGCGACGCCGCTCGCCCGGGCCTCGAAGTGCGCGCCCCGCAAGACTGCCGCGGCAACCAGGGCCACCACCTGAAGGGCGCTGACGGCGAGGGCGACCGCGAGGTTGCCGAACACGACGAGCGACCGCGGAACGGGCGCGGCGAGCAGGTCACGACGGGCACCGCTCTCCCGGTCGACGATCACGCCGATGCCGGCGAACATGCAGTTGATCGGCACGAGCAGGCCGACGGTGCCGATGGCCACGAAGCTCGTGTAGTCGATGCCCCGAACGGCGCCTGTCACCTTGGCGAGCGCCGGCGCGATGACGACGCTGAACAGGATTGGCGTGAGCAGCGGGACGACGAGTTCGCGCGGCGTGCGCGCTGAGAGGGCGAGCCTTCGCCGAGTCAGGGTCGCCAACGGCGCAGCGAGCGAGGCACGGCGACGTCGGGGGACGACGATGGGCGCGGGTGGAGCAGTCGTGATGGCGGTCATGGAGGCTTCCTTTGCGGGTCAGGCGGCCAGGCGGTCGCCGGTGAGACGGAGATAGACGTCGTCGAGGGTCGGCGGCCGGGCGCTGATGCCGCCGGTGGCGATGTCGAGTCGGGCGATGGCGGAGATGGCTTCTCGCGCCGAGCGGTCGTGGACGGGAACGGTGAGGGTGCCGCCCACAGCGAAGGCGTCCTCGCCGGCGAGGCCTCGCTGGCGCAGCACGGCGAGCGACGAAGCCACGTCGTCCACCCGCAGCTCGACAAGGTGACGACCCAGCCCCGCCAGCAGGTTGTCGGGCGTGTCGAGGGCGACGATGCGGCCCTCGTGGACGATGGCGACACGGTCACAGAGCCGCTCGGCCTCGTCGAGATAGTGCGTTGTCAGCACGACGGTCGTCTCTGCCCGTTGACGCAGACCGCCGATCAGGTCGAGCAGCTCGAAGCGGATCCTGGGATCGAGGCCGACGGTCGGCTCGTCGAGGAACAGCACGCGCGGGCGGGAGACGAGGGCGCGCGCGAGCTCGAGTCGTCGGCGCTGACCTCCGCTGAAGGTGTCGACCGTCCGACCCACGATGTCGGCCAGGCCGAATGCCTCGACGACGTCGTCGATCATGGTCGCCGTCTCCGGCGGGGACAGACCCCACAGGCGGCCATGGATCTCGAGGTTTCGGCGCCCCGTCAGCGACCGGTCGAGTGCAGCTTCCTGAAAGACGACGGCACTCACCTGCCGGGCGCCCAGCGGGTCGGCGACGACATCGTGGCCGAGCAGCCGGGCTGACCCCGTCGTCGGCCGGATGGTCGTCGTCAGCATCCCCACCGTCGTCGACTTGCCGGCGCCGTTCGGCCCGAGAAGACCGAACACTTCGCCGGCGGCGACGGCGAACGACACGTCCTTCACTGCGTCTACGCCGCCTGGGTAGATCTTGGTGAGGCGCTCCACCTCGACGGCGAGAGTGCGGGCCTTCGTTGTGCGTTGCATACGAGCGAGGACGACGTAGGTTCGTCCAGTGTGACAACCGGCGTCCGATGTCACATCCGTCCGTGCGACGTCGTCCTCTAGAGCGATGAACACCGCGCCGGACGAACGCCTCGCCCATGTCTGGGCCGAACACCGCCGTTATCTCGTCGACCTCGCCTTCCGCATGGTCGGCAGCGTCAGCGAGGCCGAGGACGTCGTGCAGGAGGCGTTCATGCGCCTGCTCAAAGCCGATCTCGATCAGATCGACGACGTACGGGGATGGCTGATCGTCGTGACCGGCCGTATCTGTCTCGACCACATGAGCTCGGCGCGCGTGCGACATGCAGCGGGCCACGAACTCGGGCCTGATGTCGCGGCCGACGCCCCCGATCCGGCCGACGTGGTCACGCTCGACGACAGCATCCGTATGGCGCTGGCGGTCGTGCTCGAGCGACTGACGCCGCCCGAACGAGCGGCGTTCGTCTTTCACGACGTCTTCCAGTTCTCCTTCGACGACGTGTCAGCCATCGTGGGCCGCTCGCCCGCCGCCTGCCGGCAACTCGCCAGCCGTGCGCGGCGGCGGATGGAGGAAGAGACCGGGCCCACGCGGTTCCAGGTTGAGCCGGCGGCCGAGCGGGAAGTCGTCGACCGCTTCATCGCCGCTTGCGAGGGCGGACGCCTCGAAGACCTCCTCGCCGTACTCGATCCCGACGTCGCCGGCCACGCCGAGCTGGGCTTCGCGCCGCACGTCGACGTCGAAGGGCGAGACAACGTCGCTCCGAGGGTCCTGGCCCTGTTCGGTCCCCACACCAGTTCCACCCTCGTGTCGATCCCGGTCAACGGCGAGCCGGGCATCCTCGCGTTCCGGAACGGCCGACCCTTCGCGCTGATGGTCCTCGGGACCAGACGTGGTCTGGTCGACCACATCAGCTCCATCGCCGACCCCCGCCAACTGGCCTTCCTGTCCGCGCTGGCGTAACTGCGGCGGAATCGCGGTCAGGACGAGCGATCCCAGCCGGGGTCGACGGGGCCGGGCCCAGATCCGAGCGGGAATCCGGCAGCGACTGCGCGCTCGGTGAAGCGCTTGGCGGCGACGCAGGCGTCGGCCGGTTCCATCCCGCGCGCCAGCTCTGAACAGACCGACGCGGACAGCACGCATCCGCTGCCGTGGGTGTGCTCTGCAGCAAGGCGGACGCCTTCGAGCCAGCGCACATCGCCGTCGACATGGAGGCAGTCCGGTGAACTGTCGCCCCCAAGGTGGCCGCCGGTCACGAGCACGACGGGCGGCCCCATCGCCGCGATGGCGCGGGCTGCAGTCTCCATGGAGGCCCGGTCGTCGACGGCTTGCTGAGCGAGCGCCGCCGCCTCGGCGAGGTTGGGCGTGACGACGGTGGCGAGGGGAAGGAGTTGCTCGCGCAGGACGTCGATGCCGTCCAGGTCGAGGAGGGCGTCGCCTTGGCTCGACACCAGCACGGGGTCGACGACGAGCGGACCGATGCCGAGTTGGCGCACGGTCTCGACGACGCTCATGACCACCTCGGCGTCGGCGAGCATGCCGGTCTTGGCGGCGGCCACGCCGAAGTCGGCGGCCACCGAGGCGATCTGGGCGCGAACCACCTCCGGCGACACCCGCTCGGCCGCCTGCACCCCCAGGTTGTTCTGGGCCGTCACGGCGGTAACCGCTGCCGTCCCCCACACGCCGTGGGCCTCGAACGTCTTGAGGTCGGCCTCCACGCCGGCGCCGCCACCCGAGTCCGACCCGGCGATCGTCAGGGCGACCGGTCTCATGCCACACGACTTCCGTGCGTCAATGCCCAATAGTTGGGCATTGACGCACGGAAGTCGGGGGGTGGCACTGTCAAAACCGGTGCTCCCAACCGCCCGCGACCGGCACCGGCGCGCCGGCCAGCGTCCGCTCGGACGGGTCGGCCGTGCACGTGCCGATCCGGAAGCCCAGCGGGAGACGGGCCGTGGGCGCCGTGAAGACGAGCTCGTAGTCCTCGCCGCCCGAGAGCGCCTGCTCGAGCGTGGCCCCTGGGGCCACCGGGATCTCGTCGAGCGCGAAGCCGACGCCGGACTCGTCGGCGATGTGGCCCAGGTCGGCGAGCAGGCCGTCGGACACGTCGATCATCGCCGTCGCGCCCGCACCCCGGGCATCGACGCCCTCGGCCACTCGGGCGAGAGGCCGGCGCGTCCACCCGCTGG
>CADDZP010000143.1 GCA_902812475.1 Actinomycetota bacterium
GTGACCGCTTGCGAACTTCGCATCGCTGATGAGCTGGTGGCCGGGTTCGAGGACCGGCGGGTGTACCCCAAGATCGCCTGGTTCCGCTCCGCCCTGGCCGCGGCTCTGCCGCGGGAGGATCGTCTCCTCTACCTCGACAGCGACCTGCTCGTTCTCCACGACCTCGACCCTCTTTGGCGAATCCCGCTCGAAAAGGGTGATCTCTTCGCCGCCGTCTGTCACCCGTCCTACGCCGTGCTCCCAGGCGAACACTCGCGACTGGGGCTCTCCGCTCGTGCGCCCGTGTTCAACTCGGGGGTCATGCTGATGGATCTCGCTCGAATGCGGACGGAAGGATTCGCGTCCCAGGTGCGCGAGTTCGCCGTGAGCCCGCACCACCCGCCATTTCGCTACGCCGATCAGGACGCTATGAACGTCCTCTTCGCCGGCCGGTGGACGGCATTGGATCCCGTCTGGAACGCGATGAACCCTGTCGTAACGCCGTTCGTCAGCGGTGCGGCGTGGGAGGACGACATCCATCACTCAGCGCTGGTACTGGAGCGGGCCGCGCTCACGCCTGCCATCGTCCACTTCGACGGCGCGTCCGTGCTGCGGCCATGGCACCGTCGATGCTTCAACCCCTTTGCCAGCCTCTACCGCGAGTACCGGGCGACGACGCCGTGGCCTCTCCGCGAGCTCGACGGGGACCGGCTCGATGCGATCCTCTCCCGAATCCCACCACGGCTCCAAGCCAAGCTCTGGCATGTCCAGCTCCGACGAGCCGGGGTGATGTAGCCGTCAATCGGCGGCCTTCACCTCGAATGAACCCGGTGGCTGCCCGGCACCGGCGACGAGTGTGACGGTGCGGTCGCTGTACTCAACGACGATTGGATCGTGAGTCACGACGATGATCCCGACTTCACTCTTGATTGAGACGAGTGTGGACAGCAGCGACCTGGATGTCTCGCTGTCCAGTGCCGACGTCGGCTCATCGAGCACGAGGATCGCGGGATGTCCGAACAGGGCGCGTGCCAACCCCAGACGCTGCCGCTGTCCACCGGACATCCGCCCACCGCGCTCGCCCAGCACTGTGTCGAGTCCGTCTGGAAGGCTTCGAACCCAGTCGGCGAGCCGGGCAGCCTCGAGGGCTGCCCACACCTCGCGTTCAGCGTCGGCTGGGTTCGCCCGATCGAGCACGACATTGAACCGCACGCTGTCGTCCCAGACGAAGGTCTCCTGTGCCACATAGCCCACGGACCCCATCTCGGGTCGAACCACGTTGCCCGCCTGCGGGTCCAGAAGACCGATGAGGACGTCGACGAGCGTCGTCTTTCCCGCGCCTGACTCGCCGAGTATGGCGACGAGCTCGCCCGGCTGGACCTCGAGCGTGATATCCGTCAGGGCGTCCGACGGACTTTGCGGATAGCGGAACCTGACGTTCTCCAGGCTCACAAGTGGTCCGCCGTTGCGCGCACCCGCTGACGCCCTTGCAGTCCGGGCTGGCGGAGTGGCGTCCTCGCCTGCCTCCATAGCCTTGAGGTCCGGCTCGAGAGCCAACACCGACGCTCCGGACACCTTGATCACCGTGACCGAATAAAGGGCTCGCGACAGGGCGGGCATGGCTCGGGCGGCCGCGCCCGACAGCAACCCGAACGAGGCGAGCACGGCGCCCCGCCCGTCGACGAGGTAAGTCACGCCGATGCTGAAGCCGAGGCCCACGAGGAGCGCAATCTCGAGGTAGTAGCGGGGGATCTGCGTGTAGAACACATAGTCCCGCGCCGCGAGCGCGAACTCCCGCCGGGTCGGCGTGAAGCGGCGGGAGCCGACGTCTTCGGCGTTGAACGCCTTGAGGGTCTTCAGCCCACCGAAAGACTCGTTCAGATCGTTCAAGCAGTCGCGGTTGGAGCTGTGCATCCGGACGCTGAGCCTGCTTATCCGCGAACGGATCACGGCGTTGTACAGCCAGCCCGCGAATACAAAGAAGAGCAAAAGTGTGACCCCGGAGATCGGCGCCACGAGGATGATCACCGCAGCGAGGGCCAACAGGCCGAGCCCGTCGGAGAGAAGGAGCGTCAGGCCTACGGCCGAGCCCCGATAGAGCTGAGGCAGGGAGATGTGGAGGTCGCGGACGAAGTCGCTCGTGTTGATCGCCGACGTCTCGCCGAATGGTCGGTCGAGAAGGTGACGGAAGAGCCCGAGCGTCCGTTCGCTTTCGTCATGTGCGATGAAGGCGGACTCCCACCACAACAGGCCGGCGCCCGCCGCTGACTTCCCGACCATGAGCGCCACAACGAGCGCGCCCATGACCGGCAGCGAGACGGTTGCGAGCACCCCTCCAGCTTTGCCCTGGAGACGGTCGACAAGCGTGGGGAGGAGGCCTACGGCGAGAGCGTCGACACCGGCGAGAACGGCGGCGATGGCCGCAGAGATGATGATCTTGCGCCGTGTTCCAGGCTCGAGGCTTTCCCACGTCGATGCGATGACGCGGCGAATCGACGGGTGGTCGGCGTGTCTATTCGAGGCCCGCGGGCGCACGTTCGTACAGTAGACGTGCTCGCCTTTGCTTCCCTTTTAGCGGCGGCGGAGCGATGACCGTAGCGACTCGACGATTCGGCGCCTCTCGAGCATGACCTTCGTTCGAGTCCTGGCGACGGTCACGCGGGCGCGCAGGGTCGCTGGCGGCCGCCGCTCTGAGCGCTTCTGGAGGACCGTCAGCCGGTCGGTGCTCCAGCCCGGGAGCACGGAATAGTCGAAGTTCTCAGCAATGACCCGCAACGCGGCCTTGCCGGACGCCATATGACTGTCATCGAAGGCGAGGAATCCTCCCGGGCGTAGGAGAGCGTCGACTCCAATCAGGTCCGACAACACGGCCCAGACCATGTGGTCGCCGTCCACGTACGCGAGGTCGACGACCTCGCCGCCTCGCGCGAGATCTCGAAGGCCCTCCCGAGAACGCACAGGCTCGAAGCGGAACCGCTCTCCCAACCCGGATCGCTCGATGAGATTCAATCCTTCGCCGGCATAGTCCTCGTATTGGAACGGGTCCAACGCGATGTGCTCGCCTCGGCCGCGTCGGGCGTGAGCCGCCAGAAAGAAGAGGGTCGAGCCGCCGTAGGCGAGGCCGACCTCCAATGTCCGCTGCAGGTCGTGTTCCGTGGTCAGGCGGTAGAGCTTGTAGCCCTGCGTGGGAGGCGTGATCGTCGGCCAGTAGCGAGGATCGAGGTAGATCTCCTGGAGCACCGGGCTCAAGGTCCGGTAGGGGTGGTTGCGGTAGAAGAACGCGTACAGCGCAGGGCCCCAGTCGGCACGGTCGAGCGGTAGGTGGTCGGCCCAGAATGGGCCGAGGAGCTCCCGCTTCTCGCCTATGAGATCCAGGACCTCTCGAACCCGGTAACGCACGGTGTGATCGGCGTCGCCGCGAAACTCTCGTTCGACGACCGCGGTTCCTCCCTTGACGACGATCGCGAACAACGGGCCCGCCTGCTCCTCCATCGCCGGAACGAATGAGAGAACGAAATCCGGCCCCTTGCACCCGGTGATGACCGGGTCAAGCCGTGTTCGGAGGAAGCCCTCCAAGGCGGCCAGGGCGTCGTCCTCTGCGACCGGGCTCACCCGCCCATCGCATCAGTCGTCGCTCTTCGGAGCAAATGCGAGGCGAGAATGTGCAGCATGGCCTACGTCCTCCCGGCCTTGGGCGATGGCCCAGCGATGTCGCCGATCCGCTTGCCGAGCAGGTCCCCCAGGCTACGGCTGAAAGCGACGGTCAGATGACCGGTGTCACGGTACAAAATCGTGTCACCGCGGCGTACGGGGCATATCGGGGTTGAGCAAACTGAGTCGTTCATGGACACGAGGGTCACGCCTGAGAGACCCGCGACCGCTTGCGCCTCGGCACTCCGTGCAGCGGGATTTAGGGCGGAAGCGAGTTGGTACGAGCAGTCTTGCCCGAAGATCGGGTCCCAGGCCTGACGCGCGAGGCAGATGGTCCCGTCGTCCCCGCGTGGGATGTCGGTGATCACGACAACGCGTATGCCGGCGGCGGTCAGGCGGGAGGCGGTGGCCCGTAAGCCTGCCTGCCAAGCCGCCGGGGTCACCTGCGAGCGCTTCGGATGGATCGCGACGTACGCGCTGTTGTTGGAGAGCACCACAACCCTTGGGCGCAGCTGGACGATGCCGTCAAGCGAGCGTCTGCGCCACTGTGTGCACTCGGTGTAAGGCCGAGCGAGCATGTCGTTGAACATGTCCAAGCTGACGCTTGGACAGGCGTCCTTCACGAATGGGAGAAGCTTGGCTCCGCTGGCATCGGCCACGCGTTGCAGCGCCGGAAACCAGTGCCCGGCGTGCGAGTCTCCGAAAAGGACGATCGACTCCGACGCTCCGACCGATCCGTACTCACAGCCGTCCGGCGTGGCCGTCCCGTACAGGGATACGTCACAACCTTCTTGGTAGAACTTCGGCAAGGCCCAGGATGCGGTGAAGATGCTCTGGTTCGTCTGGAGCTGGGCTTCCTGTGCTTGGCGGCTCACGGCGTACGTGGCGGTCAGACCAAACGCCATGATCGTCGCACCGACCGCCAATGTCAGCAGCGGACGCCGCATGAGCGTGGGTCGGAAGCGGATAGGGCGTTCGACTAGCCGCACCGTAAGGGCGGACGCCCCAAGGCTGGCGAGAGCGAGTGCCAAACGGGCGAGGACACCGAGCGGACCCCAGGCCGCCTCGGCGAGTCTGAGGACAGGCCAGTGCCAGAGATACCACGCGTACGACATTCGCCCGAGCCACTGCATTGGTCGCGTAGCGAGGTAGCGCAGTGGACCGGCCAAGGGGTCTGCGGCGCCGCCGATCAGGATCGCAGCCGTGCCGATGACGGGCACGGCCGCGAGGTATCCGGGGAAGGCCATTGAGCCATCGATCAGCACGCCTGCGGCGATCACTACCGCGAGGCCGACGAGGGCCCACCGACCTGGGCGTCTCGCCACCGTAGGAGGAAGGAGAACCGCGAGCCCGCCGATCGCGAACTCCCAGAAGCGCGGCGGCGAGAGAAAGAACGCGTATGGCTGATTGCGCCCGGTCAACCAAATGCACAGGAGGAGTGACGCGGCCGTCAGGAGTCCCAGGACGGTCCAAAGAGCCTGGCGTTCACGCCCGATGCGGCGACCGAGCACCGTCGTGGCCAAGAGAAGCAAAGGCCACACCAGGTAGAACTGCTCTTCAACCGCCAGCGACCAGGTGTGCAGAAAGGGATTGGCTGCGGTCGCGGGGCCGAAATACTGGGCGTGCCGGGCGAACGACAGATTGCTCACGTAGCCGGCGACGCTGAACAACGAGCTTCGGAGGGCCACCAGCTCGAACGGTGCGTACACGACGTACGAAGCGACCAGGACGACTACGAACACCACGCCGAACGTTGGGAGAAGACGCCGGACACGACGGGCATAGAAGTTGCGAAACGAGATGTGGCCTTTAGAGGTGAGTTCCCGCACCAGCAAGGCTGTGATGAGATATCCGGACAGGACGAAGAACACATCGACGCCGACGAAGCCGCCAGAGAAACCACCGACTCCGGCGTGGAATGCGACGACGAGTAGAACGGCAACACCGCGCAGTCCTTCGATGTCCGGACGGAAGCCGCCTCTCAGCACGTCCCATGATCGAGCCGGCCGTGTAGCGATCTCTGCCGGCATCGACCCCGGTCCCATGCGGCTGCGCACATTATCGAGGTCGTTCTTCGCGAGGATCGGATTCGCGCTCCGCTGTACCCTCCTCCTTCCCGGGGCGCCGGGTCGCCGCCTCCTGCCCCGCGACCGCGAATGCCGATGATGAACTTCCTCGCTGACGTTGCGGACCGCATCGGGAGGACTGCGCGTGGCCGCTTGCCAGCCGGTTCTCCCTGGGGCGACCGCTTACGCGCCGTGCGGCGACGTCTACCTCGACGCCCTCCGGACCGACCGATCGGCCGGATCATCTACGAGTTCGGGCGGCTCCGCTCCGACGCATTCATCGTTCAGATCGGCGCTCATGACGGCACGGCGATCGACCCACTTCGAGAGGAGCTTCTCCGCCGGCGTTGGGCCGGCATCCTGGTCGAACCGGTCCCATACGTGTTCGACCGCCTGCGGACCAATTACGGCCGGAACTCGAGGCTCATCCTCGAGAACGCCGCGATCGCAGACGCCGACGGAACCCGCGCGTTCTTTCACCTGCCGCAGACGACCGACGGCTCGCTCTGGAAGTGGTACGACGCCCTCGGATCGTTCCGCCGGGACGTGGTGGCCCGGCACGCGGACCTCATTCCTGACATCGACGACCGCATTGTTACGACGCAGGTCCCCTGCCTTACGTTCGACTCGCTCCTCAGTAAGCATGGAGTCACGCGGGTCGACGTCCTCCAGATGGACACCGAGGGCTACGACCTCGAACTCCTCCGCATGTTCGATCTCCCCCGTTGGCACCCGGCACTTTTGATGTTCGAACACCTGCACCTCACCGATGCCGAGCGCAACGAGGCGCGGGCCCTGCTTGACGAGCATGGGTATGTGCGCCTGGCCGACAACATGGACACATTGGGGATGCTTCGATCGACCCTCGAAAGCGCGCCACGCCTTCGGGCTCTGTGGGACGAGCTCGTCGCGGCAGGCGCGGGGGACGAAAAATGACGGTGTCCCGCCGGAGTCCTCGGCGGGTCGCGCGTCGGCTGGTCGACCGCGGTTTGGCCACCCTCGGCTACGCCCTCGTCGATCACGATCCCGCGTTCGCGCACAGCCTCGTCGACCGGAGCGTGGCCCTGCCGATCGAAGCCAGGGAGCTCCGCGAGGACAACCCTCGGCTCGAGGAGCTGCGCACGCAGTATGCAGCGCTTGACTGGCCGGTTTGCGAGCATTCCCTGTGGGAACCCGAGCGGGTCCGCCCGTGGACGGGACCGCCGTCGGCGGGCTGGCTCCCGAAACTGGACCTTCAATATTTCCGAGGCGACACGTCCTATGTCTGGCATTACCGCGAGTCGCGCCGTGCCTCGGAGCTCAAATTCTTCGTGTACCTCGAGGCTGTGCGTCGCTCCGACACCGGTGACCTGATCGGCCGACTGGGTGAGGACGGCATGTTCGGGTGTTGGTCCTACAAGTTTCCGGGACGGCCACGCTTCTCCCGCGATCTCCTCGATTCCGTCAATGAGCTCCTTTTCCTGGACGAGCACCTGGGCGTGATTCAGCGACCCGGACTACGTGTCCTGGACATCGGCGCCGGGTACGGGCGGCTCGCCCACCGGTTCGCCCAGGCGGCGGGCGGTCTTGCCGAGTACTGCTGCCTCGACGCCATTCCCACCTCCACGTTCTTGTGCGAGTGGTACACGCGTTTCCGCGGTGTCGCTCCTCCGGTGCGGGTCGTACCGCTTCCCGAGGTCCCCGCACTTGCTCCCGGCGAGTTCGATCTCGCGTGCAACGTGCATGCCTGGTCGGAATGCACTATCGCTGCTATCCAGTGGTGGATGGACCAGGTCGCTCGCCTCGATATCCCGCACCTGTTTGTCGTGCCCAATGAGGCCGACGGGTTCCAATCGCTCGAGGCCGACGGCACGCGCCGCGACTATCTGGCCGTCATCGAGGCTGCCGGCTACCGCCTGAAGGTGGAGCGGCCTGCCATTGCCGACGAGGCGGTGCGTCAGCTCGTCCCCGTCGAAGATCGGCACTGCCTCTTCGAACGCGTCGGCTGAGTATGCACGTCGCATTCGCCACCGACGCCGCCTTTCTGCCGTGGACGGCAGTCGCCGTCCGCTCTTGCGTCGATCACGCGGACGCGCTCACGGTGCACCTACTGCATGACGACACGCTCGACGGGAGCGGTGATGTCGGCCGGCTGGAGGCAATGGTTCGAGGAGCGGGTGCCGCGTTTGAGCCGCACAAGGTCGATCTCGCCTCGCTCAGCGGTCTGCCGGCGCTCGATCGCTGGGGAACGGTCGTGTGGCTGCGCTTCTTTCTGCCCGAGCTGCTGCCCGAGGTCGACCGCGCCCTGTACCTCGATGCCGACACGCTCACAGTCTCGGCGCTCGCGCCGCTCTTCGCCGCTGAGCTCGACGGCGCCCCGCTAGCGGCGGTCGCCAATGTCGTGCAGCCCGCTGATCGGGCACGACTCGAGGCACTCGGAACCACGGACTACCGCTCGATCTTGAACAGCGGCGTCCTCCTGCTCGACCTCGACCGGCTGCGCGCCGAAGGAGCCCGCGCCCGGCTCTTCGAGATCGCCACCGAGCGGGCGGCCGATCTCGTTTGGCCCGACCAGGACG
>CADDZP010000144.1 GCA_902812475.1 Actinomycetota bacterium
GTCCGAGACCATCTCGCGCAGCGGCCGGCACGGCACCGCATCCGACGATGCGTCTTCGGCCTCGCGGAGCGCCTTGGTCAACCCCGTGTGCTCGGCGGGCCCGGGCTCGACCGCGACCCGCCCGACATGATCGCTGACCGCCTCGGGCACCACCCGCACATTCGTCAACGCGTTCCGTTCGAGCTGCCATCCGAGACGTTCCAACAGCCCGACCGAGGGCTCGACGGCGACGACCGCGCCTCGCGGCCGGACCCGCAGGGCCGCCAGCAACGTGTACCAACCACTGTTGGCGCCGACGTCGATGAAGACGTCACCGGGCCCGAGTCGTCCGGCGATGAATGCCGACAAATGTGGCTCCCACACGCCGAAGACACGCACGTAGAGCCCGAGGAGATCTGCCGTCTGCCCGACGAACACGCCGTCGCCGACTCGACGCTCGAACCGGTCGTCGCGCGCCCGCAGATAGGGAAGCGCAACCTTGCGAAGGATCACGTCCCTGATAGACGTGGGCCACCGGGACTGTCCGATGCGAAGGGCGGTCGGACCAACCGGCCTCAGGATCACCCGCTTGAATCGCCGGCCGCGCTGATTGAGAGGGTGTTTGACGGCGCGATCCGTGAGTGACACGCGGTCAGGGTATTCGCGACCTCGGAGCGCAGCGCTCAGGCACAGCTAGCGTGACTGTCCCGCTATGAGCAAGGCCTTCATCGACGATCTCAGTTCGAGCTCCTATCTCGACCGCATCCGACAGGGCTTGGAGTTCATCGACTTCGGGAAGCTCGTCGGAAGCGACTCCCGGGTCTTCTTGAAGCCCAATCTCACGTTCCCGACCTATCGACCGGGCGTGATGACGAGCCCGGCGGCCGTCGAGGCCGCCGTGATGGCGCTGAAGGACTACACACCTCACGTCCACGTGGGCGACTCCGACTCGGGCGGCTACTACCCGTTCTCGATGGAGAAGGTGTACCGCGACATCGGGATGTACGAGATGGGCGACCGCTGCGGCGTCGAAATCACCCATCTCAGTGAGCTTCCGCGCAAGACCGTCGAGATCGGTCGCGGCGCACCCCTGGAGCTCGAGCTCCCGGGATTGCTGACCGACGATATCGATCTCCTCGTCACCCTCCCGGTGCCGAAGGTCCACATGTACACGGGCGTGAGCCTGACGTTCAAGAACCAGTGGGGCTGCATACCGGAGCCGAAGGACCGACTGCGGCTCCATCCGCAGCTGCCGCGAGTGCTCTACGAAGTGAACAAGGCCGTTCGGGCCAAGGTTGCGATCGTCGACGGCGCGTGGGGGCTCACCGTCAGCGGCCCGTTGCGCGGCGATCCGGTGCCGCTCGACTGGCTGCTCGTGACCGACGACCTCGGCGCCGGCGCCCGGATCTGCTGCGAGCTCATGCAGATCCCGATCTCGAAGGTGCCGCATCTCCGCTACGTCGAGAAGGCCGGCGACCTCCCGCCGCTGGCCGACATCGTCACCAATACGGCGATCGAACCGTACAAACGAGAACGGTTCCGGTTGCGTAGAAGGTGGACCGACTACCCGGGACTGCTCGCATTCCGGAGCCACGCGATCGCCCACCTGGCGTACTTCTCACCACTGGCGACGTTCCTTCACAAGGTGCTCTACCTCTTCCGCGAGCCCTTCTACGACTACGACGAGAATGCGCGGTCCGGGCGGGAGTGATGCGTGTTCTGCACGTCGCCGGCAACCTTGACCCGGCGTCGGGCGGGTCGACATCGGCAGCATTCCACACGTGCGGATACCTCAGGGAACATGGCGTCGACGCCGTGTTGGCCGGCACGTGGCGAGGCCCCGGCGCGGCCGACTACATAGAACGTGAGTGGCCGGGACTGCCCATTCACGGGTTTGTTCGTCGGCCGCCTCACCACTATTGGAACTCTCCAGGGCTGAGACGCTGGCTGAGGACAGAGGTGCCCGCCTTCGACCTGGTGGTCGCCCACGGCGTGTTCAAGTTTCCGTTCGTCGATGCGGGTTGGGCGGCCCGCCGATCGGGTGTGCCGTACATCGTCCAGCCTCACAACTCGCTCGACCCCTACGACCTGCGCAAGCACTCGATGTCGAAGTCGATCTACGGCCCGCTGATCGTCCGACCACTGCTCCGCCATGCGGCACGGGTCATCGTCACGTCCGCCCGCGAGCGGGACACGCTCGTCAGCTATGGCGCAAGGCCCGCGGTGGATGTCGTGGGCCTGCCCGTCGCCGGTCCCGCACGCGCTCCGGACGGCGAGGCCTTCCGCCGTCGTTACGGCATCTCGCCGAGCGCGCCGGTGGTCCTGTTCGTGTCCCGCATCGACCCCAAGAAGGGGTTGGAGCGACTCCTCGCCGCCGTGAGACACCTGCGGGCGACGAAGCCGGACATCCGGCTGGTCGTCGTTGGACCACCCGACGAGGAAGCGTACGAACGTTCTTTGCGACGAGAAGCCGAGCGCCTGGGAATCGCCAACGAGGTGATCTGGGCCGGTCTCGTGATCGGTGAGGACAAGTGGGACGCCTATGCGGGCGCCGACGTGTTCGCCCTGCCGTCGGACAACGAGAACTTCGGCATCGTGGTCCTCGAGGCACTCCTTGTCGGGACGTCCGCGGTCATCTCTAACGAGGTCTACATCGCCGACGAGCTCGCCGCATCCGGCGCGCCGGTCTACGTCTGTGGAACCGACGTTCCGTCACTCGTCGCCCAGCTCGAGAAGGCGCTGGCGAAACACGACGGAGCCGCCTCCGAGCACTCCACGACCAAGGTGGCGGCAGCGTTCTCCCCCGAGGCCGTGACCCGTGCGACGATCGCCGCGTACGAGAGCGCGCTCTCCGGTCGCGGCGCCCAGGAGCCGCTGCGTTAGGGGTTCCCGCTCCGGCGACGCTCGAGATCCACCTGCTGCACGTGGTGAATCAGCGCAGGCCGGTTGGTGACGAACTGCTTGGTCGCCGTCACGAACTCCCGCGGTGCCTTGTTGAACTGGTTCCGCACGACGCGTCCCCAGTCGACCGATCCCTGCTTCGGCGTGAGCCCCCAAGCCCACTGGAAGGCGAACAGCGCGTTCCACACCACGGCCACGGCGACGACGCACAGCGCGAGGGCACGCCACCGCGCTCGGACCGCTTCGTACACCGCGGCCGCGCCGATCACGAACCCGGGGGTGAATGCGACGAAGAACCGGCTGCCGAACGATGACTGCTCGTACAGCTGGAAGAAGGCGACGAAGACCACCATGGCGACGAAGACACCGAGGAGGGCGACGGCGAGGCGCGTGTCGCGGCGCCACAGCGGGACGGCCAGCCCGAATACTGCGATGAGGACGATGGGAGTCCACGTGAACAGGCCGTGGTTGGCACCGAAGAAGATCCGGAACAGCTGGGGGTTGTGGAGTCCCACGTCGTAGCCGGTGTTGAACGGCGACCCGTACACGATGGCCTTCCCGATCAGCTGCGGTGCAGCGCCGATCGGGACACCGATGCCGACGAGCGCGGCAGCCCGGGCTTTGCTGACGAGACTGCCTCGAAGCTGGAGCACGGCGAGCAGCGGGAGCACACCCCATCCGGCCGCCACCGGGTGGATCGTGAAGGCAAGACCGGTCAACGCCCCCATCGCCAGCCATCGCCACGCCGTCGGTGGTCGCTCGCTGTCCCACATCCAGAGCAGCACGGCGCCCACGAACGACGCGGCGCCGAACGGCCAGAACGGCAGCAGGTACTGGTACACCACGAGCGACGACGCACCCCAGACGGCGACGACGCCGACCATGGCCGCCGCCCCCGAGAGCCGGCGCCGGGCGATGCGGTACGCGATCAGGAGGGACAGGAACGCGTAGAGGGCTGTCCCGAACCCACACGCCCAGCGATAGGGCAGGGAGAAGCCGTCTGCTTGCCAGTGGTGGATGCCGACGAGGCGCAGGGCGCTCACGAATCCGTGGGCAACCAAGAAGAACGGCGCCCACATCACGGCGGCGCCAACACCCCAGTGGTCGTCGACGTGGTCGGTGCTCGTCCGCTTGTCGGCCCGCACCTGTCCCTGGTCGTCGAACATGACCCGCTGAAAGTTCGGGTCGGCATGGTGATACTCGTTCGCGAACTGGAGGTCGTGGTCGATCGCCGCCGATCGCAACCACGCGTAGTACCCGTTGCCGTCCCCCCGCAGGTACGGCGTGACAGTCGGAATCGACAGCACGAACAGGAGGACCAGCGCCATCCACGGCTGGAACCGCCGCCGGGGTGCCGTTCGACTGACCTCGTCCTCTCGGACCTTGACGTCCGTTACTGCGGCCGCCTGGCGAGAACGACGTACTGGGCGCCCGCCGGAACGCGCGTTAGCCAGCGCTCCATGGGCCGCAGGGCGCGGAGCGGTGACGGGAAGACGAACAGGAAACGGGCCGGATCGGTCTCGAACCCTCCCTGCTCGAGCAGGCGCCGTAGGGCCGGGGCGGAAACGGTCTCGGCGTCACGGTCGAACGGGATGCGCCGCATGACGAGACGGGTCCCCGGATTCCACGGGTTGTTCTCGAACACTGCGAGCACGCCGCCCGGACGGCAGCACCGCAGCAACTGCGAGATCACACCGGCCCGCTCGACAGGCGGGATGTGGTGGAACGCACCGTTCGAGTAGCAGAGGCCGACCGAACCGGGCGGGATCTCATCCAGCGCCGCCGTGAACGAGAGTTTCGGATTGCTCGCGTACTCCGTATTCGCCTGGTCGATGATCTGACCGGAGACGTCCTGCCCGGTGACCCGCGCGCCACCGAAGACCTCGGAGAGTCGCTCGCTCGTCTGGCCCGCGCCGCACCCGAAGTCGAGGACGTGGCCGGGGCGAAAGTCGGGGAGTCGTGCCTTCAGGAAGGCGAGCCGACCTTCGACGAAGAACGCCTTGTCCTCACCGCTGAGCTTGATGCCGCGCTCGAGCATCTCGTCATACGTCGCCGAGTCACTGAAACCCTCAGTCGTCATCGCCGGGCGTCCGCGGAAGCGTCGACCTCGACGTGGCCGTCTCCGGCCTGCTCCGACCGCTGCACGGAGAGCGGCGCAGCCGTCGTCACCGCGTACCGGTCCCGTTGCTGGACCAACTGGATGCCGACGTTGAGCACCTTCAGCAGGACGAGGATCACCGAAATGATCAGCAACGTGAAGATGGCGATCACGCGAGACCAATGCGTGTGCACGTGGCCCGTGTCCAGGTAGTCGGCGAAGCCGCTCCAGGCGAGAGCGATGCTGGCGGCGAAGGACACGAGGGGCAACACCAGGAAGGCGCTGCTCCCGACGAGGCGCCGGCCCCGGCCCTGGAGCCCCCCGCTGTCACGGTGGAAGATGGCGAGGTCGGTCACGCGCGTCGCCAGATAGCCGCCCGAGAACAGCAGGACGGCGGTGACGACCAGCAGAGCGGCGGCCGTACACCGGTAGATCATCCAGTCCTGGAGCGAACCATGCGACGCGTAGTACGCGAGCGGCGCGGCGACCATGGCGCCGGAGGCCACGAGAGCGAGGACGGCCAAGCTCCACAGGATCCGCCCGGGGCGGTACAGGAACGCCGTCTGGGAGATGATGCGCAAAAAGCGAGCGCCGTCCTTCACCACACTCAGCTTCGACCGGCCGGTCCGCTCCTTGTACGGCATGTCGATCTCGACCATCCGCAGGTCGCCACCGAGCAGCACCCGGGCACTCATGGCCGGAGTGAAGTGCAGCCCGTCCGGGAGCGGATAGAGGCGGGGCAGCACCGACCGGCGGACCACGCGCATGCCGCTGGCCACGTCGCGAACGCCTTTGGCGGACATGTACGTCAGCATCGTGGCGAAGATCGTGTTGCCCAACTTCCGCGTGCCGGGCATCTCGCTCTCGGGATTCATGCGACACCCGACCGCCACGTCTGCATCCTCGCCCACGAGCTGCGAGCACAGCGTCGTGAAGAACCGTGGGTCGCACGTGCCGTCGGCGTCGAGAAAGCCGAGGAGGTCGGCGTCCGAGCGGTCCCATGCCTCCTTGATGGCGGCTCCGTAGCCCTTGTTCTCCGGAAAGATGACCAAACCGATGTCGGGGACGTATTTGCGTGCCCGCTCGACGGTCTCGTCCGTCGACCCGTCGCTCACCACGGTGATCGAGACGTCGTCGACCGGCGAACCGGCGATGATCGCCTCCTTCGCCGCCAGCGAGCGCGTGATGATCGCATCGATGGCTTCGGCCTCATTCAAGGCGGGAATGGCTATCAGCAGCTTCATCGCAAGGCCTCGACCGGTGGGTCGCCAACGTAGCCCACGCGGCGTCATCTAACGTCCCGCGGCGGTGTCCGGTCGCACAACGGCAGCCGTTCTGGTGTTGGTACTGGCGGCCGCCTGCGCCGGGAGTTCGTCGTCGGCGCCGATCGAGCGCGCGCAGCAGTATCCGTCCGAAACGGTCCGCGGCTACATGGCGCCCGCCGAGGTCGAGCTCCTGCCCAGGAGCGAGAACGTCCTCGTTCTGCCTCCCGCGTGGCGAGGTGACCGCTCGATGGCGGGCGCCGTCTTCATCCATGGTCTGAACGGAAGAGCGTCCGATGGCATCGGAGGCTCGCCGAACGGTCCCGGCACCCGTGTCGCAGCCCTGATGCGCATGATCGCGTTGGAAGGCGTCCCCGTGCTTTCGATCGGCGCCGCCGGCAACTCATGGGGAAACGACAAGGCGATGGCGGACGTGACCGCGGCGATGAAGTACCTCGACCGCGGCGTCGGGGCTCGGCGCAACCGGGTCGTGCTGATCGGCATCTCCATGGGTGGGCAGATCGCGATGGTGTGGGCGGCGTCGCACCGCGCCTCGGTGGCCGGTGTCGCCGGTCTCATTCCGGTGTCTTCGTTGACGGACTTCTACGACAACAACCGCCTCGACGCCCGGGCGTCGATCGACTCCGCGTACGGGGGGCCCCTCTCGGCCAAGACGCTCGCCGACAGAGACCCGCTGGCGCTGGCTCGGACAGGGAAGCTCGCCGGCGTCGCACTCGCCGCGTGGTACGGCCGCGACGACACAGACGTTCCGCCACAGACGGTGCAGGCGCTCGTCTCGGCCATCGGCCCCACCGCATCAGCAACACCTGTGTTCGGGACGCACGCGACCGCACCCCCATTCTTCCCGCTCACCGAGATCGCAAAGTTCGTCGAAGCGCGTTCGTCGGCCGGCCGGGCATGATCGGCTCGCTGACGGTCTGGTGCTACGCGGGCTTGTCGAAGGCCGGACGCCAGACGGGCTCGAACGTGACATCGCTGAGGCGATGACATGACGGACAGTCCAGGAAGATCCACGAACCGACCTCTCGACAGGCCCGCTCGGCATCGCTCACTTCCGTCCCGCAGTTGGGGCACGCGAGCTGTCTCACAGAAGAGTGCGCACTCACCCAACCCCCCTCCTTGCAACGCAGCAGCCCCGGCTCGACCGCGTGCTGTGCTGTGAATTCGACACTAGATCACCGATTCCCTTGTCGGGTCAAAGCGCACGTTCTGTAGCGTGTGATTCCCGCCGGACCTCACATGATCGACCTCCACACCCACTCAACGGCCTCTGACGGATCGGACCCGCCTGAGCGCATTCCTGAGCTGGCGGCGGCCAACGGCTGCAGGGCGGTCGCCCTCACCGATCATGACCGGATGGACGGGCTGGAGGCGGCGGGCAAGCGGGCGGCCGAGCTCGGCGTCGAGCTCGTGCCGGGGACGGAGATCTCCTGCGAGGTGCCCAAGGGCACCATGCACATGCTGATCTACTTCGTCGAGCCCGGCGGGGCGCTCGAGGCCGAGCTCGTCCGCCTGCAGGAGGCCCGGGACGCCCGCAACGCCCGGATGTTCGACCGGCTGCGACACGAGCTGGGGCTGCCGATCACCCCCGAAGAGGTCGAGGCCGAGGCAGGGGGCAAGGGCATCGGACGGCCCCACGTGGCCGCCGTGCTCGTGCGCAACGGCGTCGTCGACACCATCCAGGAGGCGTTCGACCGGTACCTGGCCAAGGGCCAGCCCGGCTACGTCGAGAAGGAACGCCTCTACCCCGACCAGGCCATCCGCCTGGCCGTCGAGTCCAACGCCGTGCCCGTCCTCGCCCACCCCCTGAGCCTGGGCCTGGTACCGGCAGAGCTCGACCGCACCGTCGGCGAGCTGGCCGAGCTGGGGCTGGCGGGGGCCGAAGCCATCTACGGGCGCTACACGCCCGAGGAGCGCGCCGGCGTCGCCGACCTGGCCGAGCGCCACGGTCTGGTCGTCAGCGGCGG
>CADDZP010000145.1 GCA_902812475.1 Actinomycetota bacterium
GTACACGGTCGAGACGACGCCTTTCGCTGTCAACTCCCGCAGCACCGGCTCGACCAGCGCGCACGTCGGGCAGTCCCGTTTGACGACGGCGACGATGGCGTCGCTGCTCATCGGGCGCCACTCACGCCGTCAAGAACTCCATGATGTACCGGTTGACCTTGTCGGGGTCCTCCAAGTGCAAGAAGTGGTTGAGCCCCTCGAACACGGCCACGTCCGATCCCTCGCCGAGGAACTGGTCGACGCCGTCGAGCAGCTCGACGCCGAGGGCGTTGTCGTCGGTGCCGTGCAGGTACAGCGTCGGCTTCGGCGTCGTGGCTCCGCCAGCCGCGACGAAGCGCTCGTGCTCGGAAGCCGGCGGCTTGAAGCTGAACGTGTCCCGGTAGTAGCCGAGGGCGGCGGCCAGGTTCTCGGGCCGGCGAAGGCAGTCCTTCACGTGGGCCACGTCGGCGGAGCGCTCGTACCCGGCGCCCACCCAGTCACTCCACAGGCCGTCGATGAAGGCCAAGTCGTTTGCGCTCACGACGCCGTCGGCGATCGGCAACTGGAAGAACCAGATGTAGAACGAACGCTTCAGCTGTGCGTAGGAGGCGAGCAGGCCGCCGATCGCCCCCAACGGCGGCACCGACATGGCCACGAGGCGCCGCCACCGGTCGGCGTCGGCCGTCGCGCCGTACACGGCCGCCGCCCCCCAGTCGTGTCCGATGAGGACGGCGTCGCCGTCACCACCGAGGGCCTCGTGCAGGGCGCAGGCATCCGACGACAGCGCCGCCGGGTAGTAGTTGGCGTCGGCCGGGATCGACGTCGGGGCGTAGCCGCGCATGAACGGCGCCACGGCCCGGAAGCCTGCGCCGGCGAGAACGGGAAAGAGGTAACGCCACGTCCACGGCGAATCTGGGAACCCGTGCAAACACAGCGCAAGCGGCCCTTGCCCCATTTCGAGCAGGACGAACTCGACGCCGTTGGCTGTGACGCGTGTCTTCCTCGTCTCCATTGGGAAAGCATTGCGCATATCCTGGCGCCCGCGCGAAGGGGGGCGCTCTGCTGAATGTGACGTTCTACGGCGTGCGGGGGTCGACCCCGTGCCCGTGCGAGGCGAACCGGCGCTACGGCGCCAACACCGCATGCGTGGCGGTGGAGGTCCCCGGCGAAGACCCCATCGTCTTCGACGTCGGCACCGGCCTCCGCTTCTGGGGCGAGCGGCTCCCCCAGGACGGCTCCTTCCACGGGACCGCCCTCGTCACCCACCTGCACTGGGACCACGTGCAGGGGCTGCCGTTCTTCGTCCCCATCGACCGCCCGGGCGCGACGTTCGACATCTACGGGCCCACGCCGGACAACGCCGACAACATCGAAGACGCCCTCTGCAAGTTCATGCAGCCGCCCTACTTCCCGATCCGGCCCACCGACCTGCGCGGCGACATCCGTTTCCACGACGTCAACGACGACGAGTTCAAGATCGGCCGAGCCCGCGTCGTCTCCCGACTCGTGCCCCACCTCGGCCCCACCAACGGCTACCGGGTTGACTGGGACGGCTTCAGCGTCGCCTACATCAGCGACCACCAGGCTCCCGTCGGCCTCAACAGCGTGCCCGACTCCGTCCTCGAGATCGCCGACGGGGTCGACCTTCTCATCCACGACGCCCAGTACCGCGACGACGAGTGGGACAAGAAGTCGCACTGGGGTCACTGCACGGTCGACTACGCCGTGTTCGTGGCCAAGGAGGCGGGCGCCCGCCGGCTCGCCCTGTTCCACCACGACCCCGCTCACGGCGACGACGAGCTCGACCATCTTCTCGAGAGCGCCCGCGCCAGAGGTGCCGAAGCAGGTGCCGGCGAGGTCCTCAGCGCCTGTGAGGGCACGACGATCTCCTTCGAACGACCCTGACCTCGTAGAGTCCGGCCGTGTCCGACGTGGAAGACGCGCTCGGCCCCGAGCCGGCTGACGAGACGCCCGCTCCTCCGACCATCGAGGCCGCTCACTTCCGCCGGGTCCTGGGCCATTACGCCACCGGCGTGACGATCATCACCGCTCTGCACGACGGCAAGCCGTACGGGCTGGCGGCGAACTCGTTCACGTCCGTCTCCCTCGAGCCGCCCCTCGTCGCCTTCTGCGCCGCCCACAGTTCGACGACGTGGCCTCACATCAGAGCGGCCGGCCACTTCTGCGTGAACATCCTCGGCGAGGACCAAGAGGAGCTGTGCCGTCTGTTCGCCATGAGCGGCGCCGACAAGTTCGCGGAGATCGGCTACTCCCGGGCGGCGACGGGTGCACCGGTCATCGACGACATCCTCGGGTTTCTCGACTGTTCGATCGAAGCCGAGCACGAGGCCGGCGACCACGTCATCGTCGTGGGCCGCGTCCACGACCTCAACGTCGCCCACGAGGGCCGCCCTCTCCTCTTCTTCCGCGGCGGCTACGGCCGCTTCGATGCCTAAGGCGGAGGACCGACGACGACATGGCCACTGTGACCGAGTCCGACGTCATTGCCGGCGTGGTCATCGTCGAGCCCGACTCCCACGGCGACGAGCGGGGCCGGTTCGTCGAGTCGTACCGGCGGTCGTGGTTCCCGCAGGGACGGGAGATGGTGCAGGCCAACCGTTCCGACAAGCAGGCGGGCGCCCTCGTCGGCCTGCACTACCACCTGCACCAAGCCGACTACTGGTACGTCCCCCGCGGCCGCGCCCGCGTCGTCCTCCACGACCTGCGTGACGGCTCACCGACCGAGGGCGCCACGCTCGCGCTCGACATGGGCGACGGCAACGAGGTCGGCGTGTTCATCCCGCCGGGCGTCGCCCACGGCTTCGCCGCCCTGACGGACCTCACGATCACCTATCTGGTCGACCAGTACTACAACCCCGAGGACGAGCTCGGCGTGGCGTGGGACGACCCGGCTGTCGACGCCGACTGGGGCGTCGCCGACCCGGTGCTCTCCAAACGCGACCAGTCGAACCCGGCGCGGGCCGACCTTCCCGCCGGCCGCACGCCCTACTGGGGACTGCGTACGTAGCGGTCGGGGAGGATCCAGACGTCGGCGGCGACGCCGAGAGCGGCGGTGCCGGCGACGATCATGGCGACGAGCCACGCCAGGCCGGCGTGGCCGATCAAGAAGAGCAGCGTCGACAGCACGAGGGCGGCGAACTCGACGATCCACGTCATCCGGTACTTCGGTCCGGCGACGACATACGTCGCCAAAAGACCGAGCGCCGCGAGGGGCACGACGACCCGCAAATCGGCGACGAAACCGAGCAGGATGAGCGCAGCGGCCGCCGCCTGCATGAGGCGCGGGCTGCGGACGTCGATGTCCACCACCAAAGCGTAGAGCCACAGAGAGGTATGTCCCTAGGCAGCGGCGAACACCCTCTGTACTCTGAGCGAGAACGTGCGATCACGGAGCGTGAACATGGAGACCACCGCCCTCGGCCAGGCAACTGTCCTGGGTCACGCCATGGCGGACGTCGCGGCTGCCCGGGAGCGCGCCCGCCAGCAGCGGCTGCGCCGGGTGTTCGTCGTGCTTGCCGTGGTCGCTGTGTCGGTCGGTCTGCGCATGCTCAACGGCCACGCCATCTCCGTGGGTTGGCCCCATCTCCCGTCGTTCCTCGCCGACTACCTGCCGGGCATCGTCCTCGTCGTGCTCCTCGGCGCCATGGTCGTGCTGCCGATGCTCGGCGCGGGCCGAAGCCCCCACGTCGTGTACCGCGCCGCTGAGATCGACGTCTCCCTCGCCGACGTCAAAGGCGCCGGCGTCGTCGTCGACGAGGTCGTCAAGACCCTCAACCTCTTCCTCGCCTTCAAGACGTTCCGCGAGCGCATGGGCGGCACGCCCCGCCGGGCGATCCTCTTCGAGGGACCGCCGGGCACCGGCAAGACGTACATGGCCAAGGCCATGGCCAAGGAGGCCGGCGTCCCCTTCCTCTTCGTGTCCTCGTCGGCGTTCCAGTCGATGTACTACGGGCAGACCAACCGCAAGATCCGCTCGTACTTCCGCGCTCTGCGCAAGGCCGCTCGCCGGGAGGGCGGCGCCATCGGCTTCATCGAGGAGATCGACGCCATCGGCGCCGCCCGTACGGGCATGGGTGCTTCGACGCACCGTGAGGGCATCTCCGGCGTCGTCAACGAGCTGCTGATCCAGCTCCAGTCGTTCGACACGCCGACTGCTGGCGCTCGCATGGCGGGCGTCCTGATCGACGTCGTCAACCGGTGGCTGCCGCTTCACCGCCAGCTGCGCCGGCCCCGGGCCACGCCCGCCAACATCCTGGTCATCGGCGCCACCAACCGGGCCAGCGACCTGGACCCCGCCCTGATGCGCCCCGGCCGCTTCGACCGCTCGATCTACTTCGACCTGCCCAGCCGCAGCGGCCGCCGAGAGATCATCGACTACTACCTCGACAAGAAGGCTCACGACCCCACGCTCGACGACCCGGCCAAGCGCGACACGTTGGCGGCCATGACGTTCGGGTACTCGCCCGTGATGATCGAGCACGTGCTCGACGAAGCGCTGGTGTGGGCCCTGCGCCGGGGCGCCGACGCCCTGGACTGGCACGACATCCAGCAGGCCAAGATGACCGAGGAGGTCGGTCTCAAGAACCCCGTGGAGTACACAGAGAACGAGCGGCGCACGATCGCCACCCACGAGGCCGGCCACGCCACCGTGGCGTACCTGGTCGGGAGCGGCCGCAAGCTCGAGGTCCTCTCGATCATCAAGCGGCGCGACGCCCTGGGCCTCCTCGCCCACTCCGAGATCGAGGAGCGCTTCACCAAGACCCGCAGCGAGATCGTGTCGCTCATCCAGATCGCCATGGGCGGCATGGTCGCCGAGGAGCTGTTCTTCGGCGAGGCGGGCACCGGCCCCGCCGGCGACCTCACGGCGGCTACCCAGGCGGCGGCGCAGATGGTCGGATCGCTCGGCATGGCCGGTTCGCTGATCTCCTACGACGCCATGGAGATGCAGGGCGCCGCCAACGTGGTGGCCAAGGTGCTGTCGTCAGACGACGGCCGCGAAGCGGTCGACCGGATCCTCAACGACGCCAAGAAGGCGGTGCGCACGATGCTCGACGAGCACCGCCACGTGGTCGAAGCGCTGCGCGACGCACTGGTCGACCGCGACGAGCTCATCGGCGACGAGATCGTCGCCGTCATCGAGTCGGCCATCGACGCACACGACCAGATCGCCGCCGAGCCGATGCCGCTCGACATGGACGCCACCGCGCCCGCCACGACCGCCACGATCAACCTGGCCACCGAGAGTTAGAGCGTTCGGAAGAGGACGAGTGGCTAAGCGGTCTCGAGCTCGTTGACGGGCTCGAGCAGCATCAGCGAGCCGCCTCCGGCGCGGCGGCGGGCCCACTGGACGACGTCGTAGTCGTCGGTCAGGTACACGAGCTGCGTCTTGTCGGCGACCCGGTCCAAAAGGTCGAGGAGCTCCCACTTGGCATCGCCCCGCACGCGCAGCAGGGGATCATCGAGCAGGACGGGAAGGGCCTCGCTGCCCGCGCCCTTGCGGGCGTCGGTGAGACGGCCGATCAGCTGCCGACGGACGTCGTCCACGTCGATGTCGCTGGCGTAATGGCCGCCTTCGACCGACGACTCGAGCACGTTGACCCGACGCTCGACCGCCGCCTTGCGATCGGCGAGGTGCTCGAAGTCGGGCACGAGCCCGACGGCGGTGTCGTAGGCCTGGCTGGCGACCGCCCGGCGACGTCGCAGATCCGTCACGTCGGGCTCGGGTGCGTCGTCAGGCTCGACGCGTGAGCCCCAATCGGCTCGGTGCTCGTGGCGGACCTGCGCCTCCAAGCGCTGTAGTTCGGATTCGATCTCGTCGCGCGGGCGGGCGTTGGCCCGGGCCTGATCGCGCCGACGGGCGTTCTTGACCGCCTCGTTGAGGGCGGTGACGCGGGCGGCGACGTCGGCACCCGTGATGCCCGCTTGGTCGAGCACAGTCTCGAGCTCGTCGCGGAGCTCGGCCTCGGCGGCCTCGGCGCTCTCCAACTGGCGCTGCAAGTGGGCGGTGGCAGCCAGCTCGGCCTGCTGGCGCACCATGCCGGCGGCGAGCTCGGGGTCGTCCACACCAAACGGCGCGCACGCCCGCATGAGAGCGGCGCGGGCCTTCTCGACCGCGGGCTCGGCCACCTCGCCGAGCTCTCGGCGGACGGCGTCGATCTCGCCGGCGGCGCCGCCCAGGCTGGCGACAGCCGCCGCGTACCTGCGGACCTCGGACTCGAGAGCGAGGGCGTCGGCCGGTGCGAGATCGCCGGCCAGTTCCTGCCACTGCGACAGTGCCAGCCGGTGTTCCATGGCGCAGACCCGCAGACGCTCGCTGGCGTTGGGGTCGATCGTGGCGTCGATCCGCCGCATGTGGAACGAGAGGTAGGTCGCCACGCCGGCCTTGTCGAGTACAGCCTGCTCGTCGACCTTGGCCTCTTCCAGGCGCTTGCGAGGACCGACGAACGACCACAAGGCGGCGCCGGCGGCACCGATCAGCGCCACTGGCGCGAGGACTGGGACGATCGGCAGCGTGGCGACACCGACGAGGCCGGCGGCGCCCGTCGTCAGCAGGCCCTGGCGGCGGCGCCCGGCGAGAACGCGCTCGGCGTCCTCGACCGCGGCGTGGGCCAGCTCGATCTGCGTGGCGGCGTCGAGGTTGACGCCGGTCGCCTCCAAGCCACCGAGGGCGAGCGACTCCTCGTCGAGATGAGCAGCGGTCTCGAGCACGCGCCGGGCCGTGTGCCAGACAACGTCCTGATCGGCGGAGGCGAGCCGCACGACCGCAGGATGGGACGGTTGAGGCAGGCGGGCTGTGGCGAGCGACGCCAGCGTGTCGGCCAGGTCCTGGCGGCGAGTGTCGGCGTCGGTGTAGGCGCGCACCAGACTGTCGAGCTTGGCCGGCACACGGTCGGGCGTACTGTCGGCCTGCGCCCGGGTGGCCTCGTCGAGGCGCTCCCGCCGGCCGAAGCGACGCTTGGCTTCGTCCAGGCGGGCGCGTGCCTCGAGCCAGCGCTTGGCCAGTCGGATGGCCGCCTTGCCGTGCTCCATGAACCGGCGGTCCGACGCAGCCCCGACGTCGCCCGTGCGGGCGGCGACCGCTTCAGCGCGGACACGCTCGAGCTCGGCCAGTAGGCGGGCGTAGCGGCGTTTGGCCCCGCCTTCGTCGGCCTCACGGAGACGTTCGTCGATGTCGGCCATCTCCGCTCGCAGGCTCTCGACCGCCTGGCGGGCGGCCAGGGCGGCGTCGAGCTCCTGGGTGATGACGGCGAGGGCAGCCCGGGCCTCCTCGAGCTCGGGGGACTCGGGCTGGGAGAGCTCGACGGCGAACAGTCCGACCCCGCCGTCGTCGAGGTATGACAGCTCGTTGAGACGGGCGGCGTCGAGGCCGAGGGACACCGCCAGGTCCGGCGCCGCGCTTCCGTCGTCGTAGGTGTGGAGCACGGCGCCGTCGTCGGTGCGCGACACAGTCACGCGCCGACCGTCCCCGTCGCGATAGGTCAGGACCGTGCCAGGCGCCGGTCCGTCGGCCAGCGACCCGAGCAGGCTTTCGACCAGGCCACGCCGTTCTCGAGCTTCGAGTCCGCTCAGTACGGTGATCCGGTCGTGGAAGCGCATCCGCAACTCGTCGCCGGGGATCCGCAAGGTGAGTTCTTCGAACCGCAACATCGCCTCCTGAGGCAGACCATCGGCCGCTGTGAACGCGCGCTGTAGCCCGATCGGGGCAGTTGATTGTGACTAAGGCCGTCACCTCGCCACCGGAGTGGCGACGGCGCGCCCGGCTCGCGGAGAGCGTGGCGAGTGGGGAGTTTCCGCCGGCTCCGATGAGCGGTCAGGACGCGTCAGGCGGGTGGGTCGGGCCGTCCGGCCGCGTCGAGATGGGGGCCACCGCACTGGGTGGCTGGGCGGCGTTGGATGCGGGCGACGACGACGCCGCCGCACGGGCCGGACACCTCTGCCGGCGGTGGGCGTGGGACCAGCCCGACGACGTGGCCGGCCTCCTCGTGGGGTGGGACGACGGCCCGGCCGAGCCGCTGGTACGGCCCCATGCCGCGGACCAGCCCTACGGCGACATCGGCGCGGCCGTTGTGCTGTTGGCGCGCTTGTTCGAAGAGAGAGGCGAAGCAGACGACCTCGAGGCCGCCATCGAGCTCCACGACGTCGTCTTCGCCATGGGCGAAGGCGTGTGGGAGCCCGCCAACGCCCTCGTCGGCTGGGGCGGCGCCACGCTCTACGA
>CADDZP010000146.1 GCA_902812475.1 Actinomycetota bacterium
GGCCAGGGCCGACGCTCGGTACCGCCGCCCGCTCAACCCCACTAAGCCAGCAGACTGTGGATATCCACGTCAATTCGGTGGACAGGCGGTGGACGGCCTGGGGACGACGGAGGGCGGATAGGGTCCGGGAGCGATGGGCCTCGACTGGCGGCCGCGGACGGTGGCGGCGGAGCTGGCGAAGCGTTACCGCGCCGAGGGGCTGTGGACCGACGAGAGCCTCGGCGCCCTCCTGACCGACCGTCTCCACGCCCGCCGGGAGCAGTCGTTCAAGATGCGCTCCGACGTGCGCCCCTGGGCCGGCACCTTCGGTGACGTGCTCGACGGGAGCCGCCGGGTGGCAGCCGGGCTGGCCGCCGCCGGCGTCGGCGCCGGCGACGTCGTCGCCTTCCAGCTCCCGAACTGGATCGAGGCCGCACTGCTCTTCTACGGGGCTGGGCTCCTCGGAGCCGTCGTCGTCCCGATCGTGCACTTCTACGGGGCCAAGGAGGTGCGTTACATCCTGGACCGGTCGGGGGCGAAGGTGCTGGTCACCGCCGACACGTTCCGCGGCATCGATTACCTGGCGGCGCTCGACGGCTTCGTCGCCGACGTCGGCACGGTCGAGCATGTCTATGTCGTCGGCGACTCGGCGGGGCGCTGGACTCCGTTCTCAGCCTTGGTGGACGGCGACGACCGGGTGGCGTCGCCCGCTCCCGTCGACCCGTCGGCCGCGGCCCTGGTGGGCTGGACTTCTGGCACGACGTCGGACCCCAAGGGCGTGGTCCACTCGCACCGCACGTTCGCGGCCGAGGCCCGCCAGCTCTCGGCCGCCCGGTCGGGTCCGCCGACGCTGGTCGGCGCGCCCGTCGGCCACGCCATCGGTCTGTTGGGCGGCCTCGTCGTCCCCGTGCTCGATGGTGCGCCGGCGCAGCTGATCGACACGTGGGACCCGGGCGTCGTGCTCGACGCCATGGTCGAGGACAAGGTGTCGGCGGCCACGGGCGCCACGTTCTTCCTGACCAGCCTCCTCGACCACCCCGACTTCGGTCCCGAGCACGTCGAACTCATGCCGGTGGCGACCATGGGCGGCGCCCCCGTGCCCAGGGCCGTCGTCGACCGGGTCGTGGCCCTGGGCATGTCGATGATCCGGATGTACGGGTCGACCGAGCACCCGTCGACGACGGGAAGCCAGCAGGGGGTGGACCCTTACGAGAAGGGGCTGTACACCGACGGACGGCCGCTGCCCGGCGTCGACATCCGCCTGGTCGACGAGGACGGTAAGGATGTCGTGGACGCGGGTGCGCCTGGCGAGATATGGAGCCGGGGGCCCGACCTGTTCGAGGGCTACACCGATCCTGCCCTCACGGCGCAGGCGTTCGTCGAGCACGGCTGGTACGTCACCGGCGACGTGGGCGTCCTCGATGACGACGGGTACCTGACGATCACCGACAGGAAGAAGGACATCATCATCCGAGGCGGCGAGAACATCAGCGCCGCCGAGGTCGAGGAGCTGCTGCTGCGGGTGCCGGGGGTTGCCGAGGTCGCCGTCGTCGCGGCGCCCGACAACCGGCTGGGCGAGCACGCCTGCGCCTTCCTGCGCATGGTGCCCGGCGCCCGGCTGCCCGATCTCGAGACCGTGCGGTCGCATCTGTCGGCGGCGGGCCTGGCCCGCCAGAAGTGGCCCGAGGAACTCCGGGCGGCCGAGGACTTCCCCCGCACGGCGTCGGGCAAGGTCCAGAAGTTCGTCTTGCGCCAGCAGCTGCGTGAGGAGGCGTTCTCTTGAGCACCGCGGTCGATCCGTTCGAGGCCTTCGACGAGGCCCAGGCCCAGGGCATCCGCGACCCGTACCCCGAGTGGGCGGCGATGCTGGCCCAGGCACCGGTGCACGAGGTCGACACCCGCGAGCAGTTCGGCATCGACGAGGACATGGACCTCGGCGACATCGAGCTCCCGCCGAGCGTGCTGGTGCTCAGCTACGACGGCGTCGCCCAGGTGCTGCGCGACGGCGCCACCTTCTCGTCGAAGTTCTACGGCGAGAGCATGGGCATGGTCATGGGCCACTCCATCCTGGAGATGGACGAGCCCGAGCACCACCTGTATCGGGGACTGATCCAGCAGGCCTTCACGCGCAAGGCCCTCGAACGGTGGCGGGACGACCTGGTGGGCCCCATGGTGTCGTCGATGGTCGACTCGATTGCCTCGCACGGGCACGGCGATCTGGTGCGGGAGCTGACGTTCCCGTTCCCGGTGCGGGTCATCGCCGGAATGATGGGCCTCCCCGAGGAGGACCTCGAGCAGTTCCACCGGTGGGCGGTCGAGCTGATCAGCGTCGGGTGGGACATCGACGTCGGGATGGCCGCCTCGCAGTCGTTGCGCGACTACTTCGCCTCACTGCTGGCGCCGCGGCGGGTGACGCCGGGCGACGACCTGATCAGCGTGCTGGCCCAGGCCGAGCTCGACGGCACCCGGCTGACCGACGAGGAGATCTTCGCCTTCCTTCGCCTGCTGCTGCCGGCCGGGGCCGAGACCACGTACCGCTCCTCGAGCAACCTGCTGTTCGGTTTGTTGACCCACCCCGACCAGCTCGACGCCGTGCGCTCGGACCGCTCGCTGGTCCCTCAGGCCATCGAGGAGGGCCTGCGCTGGGAGCCGCCGCTGACCGGGATCGTCCGCATGGCGACGGCGGACACGTCGATCGACGGCTATCCCGTGGCCGAGGGGACGATCATCCACGTCTGCATGGGCTCGGCCAACCGCGACCCGTCCCGCTGGGAGCGGCCCGAGGAGTTCGACATCTTCCGGCCCGCGCTCCAGCACGTCTCCTTCGCGTTGGGCCCGCACACCTGCCTGGGCATGCACCTGGCCCGCATGGAGACGACCACCGCCATGGAGACGATCCTCGATCGCCTCCCGACCATGCGCCTCGACCCCACCGCCGACGACGTCCACATCCGCGGCAACGCCTTCCGCTCCCCCCGGTCGCTGCCGATCGTCTGCGACTAGCGCCCGCCGACAACTCGTCAACCCCTCCGACTTTCGTGCGTCAATGCCCAATAGTTGGGCATTGACGCACGAAAGTCGGGCTGGAACGGTCGGCCGACGTTCTTGTCACACCCTCGCGCTTCACTTGGCGCCGATGGGATGGCGCGAACTCAGCACTCAGGCCGCCGAGCAATACGGCGTCATCGACTTGGACGACGCACTTCGGCACGTCACCGACCGACAGGTCGAGTATGCGATCGAACAGGGCCGACTCGAGCCGTTGTTCCCGAGGAGCGGCACATATCGGTTCAGTGGGGCGCCGGAGTGCTGGGAGCAGTGGCTCTTCGCCGCATGTCGCGCCGGGCGGAGTTGGGCATCTCACAAGTCCGCAGCGCGGGTGTGGGGTGTGTCGCATGTCCCGGCCCAGCGGCTGGAGGTGCTCGTCGCCGACGACCGGGTCGTCCGACTGCGGGGTGTGCGTGCGCACCGCAGCACGCGAATCCCGGCTCATCATGTCACCGAATTCGCCGGGATCCCGATCACGACGGGGGCCCGGACGATCGTCGACCTCTCGGCCGTCTGCAGCGACGCCACACTCGAGAAGGCGCTTGACGACGCCCTCCGACGCGGCGTGACGACGATCCACGAGGTGCGAGCTTGCTTCGACGACCTTGCCGGCCGCGGCCGACGTCGTATCGCCCATCTGCGTCCTCTCCTCGATGCACGTCAGCCTGAGTACCACCCAGGCGCGAACGATGGCGAACGGCGGGTCGTCCAGTGGATCACCAACGCCGGCCTGCCTCGGCCGGTCCAGCAGATCTGGGTGGTCGCCGAGGGCAACAAGTACTGCCTGGACTTTGGCTATCCCTGGTGGAAGATCGGCTTTGAATGGGACGGCTGGGAGGACCACGGGCTCCGTCGGGCGTTCTCCTACGACCGCAACCGCCGTAACGATCTCGAGCTCGCCGGGTGGCTGCTGCTGCAGTTCACGCCCGACATGGGGCGCCGAGTGGTCGTCGATGCCGTCCGGAGGGCGATCGAGCAGCGCTCCGAACGAATTCCGTGCGTCAATGCCCAATAGTTGGGCATTGACGCACGAAAGTCGACAGGAGACGCCCCGGCGTCAGTTAGGCGGGCGAACCAGCGTCTGCTCAGTAGTCGTAGTCGTGCTTGGGGACGTAGGCGCCCCGGCCCATGGCCGCGCTCTCGGCGGGGTCCATGCTCTCGTCGACGCCGCCCCGGACCTCGGTGACCCAGGGGAGGCGGTCGGTGAGGATGCGCTCGACGCCGGCCTGCAGCGTGGTGGTGCTGATGGCGCACGAGCTGCAGGAGCCCTGGAGCATGACCTCGACCACGCCGGACTCGACGTCGGCCTCGACCAGGAGCAGGTCGCCACCGTCCTGCTGGACGGCCGGGCGGATCATGTCGATCAGGCCGGTCAGGTCGTCGAGCCGCTGCTTGCGCTCGTCGTCGGTCAGCGTCGTCTCTACGTCCACGTCAGGGTCAACGCTACCCAACGCCTGGATCATCCCCGCAGCTCGCGTTCGAGCGGCGTGGGAAAGCGTGTGGTGTAGCGGATGTCACCGACGAGCCGGTGCACCTGATCAGCAGCCGCGTCGACGGCAGCCATGGCCTCCGAGCCGACGTCATCGAGGACCCGGTAGGCGATGTCGCCGTCGCGGCGCTGCGCCCACCCGCCGACCACCCGGCCGTCACACCAGACGGTCGGGCCGGCGTTGCCCATGCGGTCGAAGAGCAGCGGGCTGTGCTCTCCCAGATACCAGTCGCGGTGCCGCCAGCCCATGGTCGTGGCGTCCAGGGCGGGCAGCAGGGCGACCCACGGCCGCGGCGCACGGACTGACTCGACGTCGTCGGCGAGCACGAGCCCCGGCCCTGCCTCTCCGAGCTCGACCTCCACCGGCTGCACGGCCGCGAGCGCCTTGCCGACCTCGCCCGCGCCCCAGCCCGTCCACCACTTCAGGTCGTCGACGGTTCCGGGCCCGAACGTCCGCAGCCAGCACCGGACGAGCTCGGCCCGCGCCTCCTCCAAAGGCATGCTCGGGATCGGCGATCCCAACCATGCCTCGGCCGCGGTCCAGCGGTACTGCGTGCTGATCCACGACCCACGCGGACGGCCGCGCACGACGTGGCCCTCGGCTGCGAGTACGAGGAGCACGCGCCCAGAGATGCTGACGGTCGCCTCGTACTTCTTGCCCCGGCTGAGGAGGAGCTGCTCCTTGAGCTCGGGGACGGCCGCGCTCAGTTCGGCGGCGGTGGCTTCGCCGAGCGACGCCAGGGCCTTCAGAGCCTTGCGTTCGACGTCGCGCAGCCACGGCCCGGGGTCGTCGGCGATGCCCGCGTCCCGCAAGAACCCGTGCAGGCGCGTTCGCTCCCGGGCGGCCACGGCGTTGCTGGCGGCTGACTGCACCACGGGTGCCAGGTCGACGGACTCCACGAACAGCGTCCGTCGCATACCCAGCATCCGCAACACCGTGCGATCGTCGTAGAGCGCCGAAACGACGGCGTCGATCGACGGCCGCTTCATCCGGGCGGTGGCTCCGAGAAAGATCGACGCCGGATCAGTCGCGTGCAGGCCCACGAGGTCGCGCGCAGTGGCGGCTACGTCGTTGGTCTTCGCCGCCGGCGTCAGTCGATGACGTCGTGCCAGCCGGGCGCGCCGCTGCTCGACGCTGATCAGGCGCACGAGCGCTGCCTACCATGCCCGCATGCCGACGTCGGGACCGGAGCGCTTGGGGCCCGACCCCCGACCGCTCGATCAGCAGTTCTGGGACCCCGAGATGCAGACGATGGGTCGGGAGGAACGGCGGGCGCTGCAGGACGAGCGGCTCCGCGACGTCATCCGTCGGGTCTTCGAGCGCCCGGTCCCACTCTTCAAGCGCAAGCTCGAAAGCGCAGGCATCACTGGGCCCGACGACGTGAAGGGCGTCGACGACCTCATCCACATACCGACGATTGTCAAGGACGACCTGCGCCGGTCCGAGGCCGAGCACCCGCCCGTCGGCGACTATCGCTTCACCGACATCCGCGACTGCGTGCGCGTCGGCACGTCGACAGGAACGACGGGCACGCCGACGCTCATGCTGTGGAGCCGCCACGACATCTGGGTCGAGTACGAGTCGGCGGCGCGGTGGTGGTGGCGGATCGGCTATCGCCCCGGCCAGATCATCACCCACGCCCACCCCGCCTACCTCTACGGCGGCGGGGTGATGCTCCAGGGCGCGTACGAGTACTTCGGGCTCCTCAGCATCTGGGTGCCGCCGCCCGACACCGACGAGCTGGCCGAGCAGGCCCTGCGATTCTGGATGCGTGTGAAGCCCGACCACCCGTTCACGGGATTCTCCACCGGACGCTTCTGGGAGGTGGCGACCAAGGTCGGCATCAACCCCGAGGACGCCGGCCTCAACATTCCCCACATGCCGGGGTTCGGCCTGGGCAAGGGCCTGCCGCTGATGACGGCGGGCGCCGAGTGCTACGCCTATCCGTCCGGCCCGTGCGGACAGAAGCCCGGCGCCCACATCAACGAGGACTGGTGCGTCATCCAGGCCGTCGACCCCGATACCGGCCGGGAGGTGCCCGACGGCGAGTGGGGCAACCTCACCGTCACCACTTTCGGGCGGGACAACCCGCTGATCCGCTACGACCTGGAGGAGGCTGCCGCCCTCCTGCGCGACGAGTGCACGTGCGGCGAGACCACCATCCGGGGCCTGTGGGGCGGGCGCTTCAAGGACCTGCTGGCGAGCCAGGGCAAGCGCTTCCAGGTCAACGAGGTCGAGTCGGCCTTGCGCAAGGTCGAAGACGTCGCCAAGCCGACGCTCGAGTACCAGGTCGTGAAGCCCAAACGACACGACGCGCCCCTCGTCATCCGCGTGGAGTCGACGAGCACTGGCGATCGGATGGATACCGCCCGCCGGGCCGCCGCCGTCGTCAAAGAGGAGCTGGGCATCGACGCCGACGTCGAGGTGCTCGCCCGCGACACGCTCCCCCGCTCGGGGTACAAGGCGACCCGCCTCGTCGACGACTGACGCACTCCTTTGCGGCTTCCGGTCGGAATGTGGCAATGACGCCATTGCCCCCGGCCAATCGCGGCCCTACGGTGCGTCGCAGGGGAAGGGGATCAAAATGACGAAGCTCTGGAAGCTCGCGCTGGTCGCGTCTGTGGGGATGGGCTCGATCGGCGTGCTGGCAGTGCCGGCGGCCCAGGCGGTACCGACGCCGTGCACCGGCACGATTTCGAACACGCGCGTCGCGGGCGATGTTGAGGTGCCCGGCGGCGCGACGTGCACGCTGAGCAATGTCGCCGTCGGCAACCGAGTCCTCGTCGATCCGGGCGGCAACCTGGTCATGCTGGGGACGTCGGTCGCCGGCAACCTGGTCGCTACGCAGCCGGCGTCGATCCGCATCGATTCGCTGGGATGCGCAGGCACCTCGTGCACCACGCCCAGCGTCGTGCGGGGCGCGGCCAACATCGACGGCACGACGTCGATACCCGCGGGGCTCACCAAGAACTCCATCTGCAACGGGAGCAAGGTCACCGGTAGCAACCTCGTGATCACGAACAGCGCCTCGGCGGCGCCCTGGGATCTAGGCGGTTCCACGTGCAGCTTCGGCGGTATCAGCGTGTTCTCGGTGACCCGGATTCAGAACAACGCCGGCAACGTCACCCTGGCCAACAGCCGTTCGGGCGACAACATCAACGTCAGCGCCAACACGGGCGGCGGCAGCCTTGTGAACAACCATTCCGGCGGCAGCATCCTGTGCGGCGGTGCCGGTGCCAACAATCCGGTGTGGACGGCATCAGGAAACTCGGCCGCCTTCACCAATCAGTCGAAGCTCGGCACCTGCTGACCGAGAAGCACGATCGCAGCCGCTAGCGAAGCGGCTGCACAATCTCCCAGCGGACGGGCATGCCTTCGACCATGCGCACGACTCCACGCGTCTCGAGTACGCGGATGTGGGCGAGCGCCTCGCCGAGCGCGGCCCGCCGCATCCATCCGGTGATGCGGTCCCACGGCCGCGACCAGCGCATGTGGGCGGTGATCTCCCAGGCCGTGTCGGAGCCCGATTTGATGGCGTCGATGACCTCGCCGAAGCGCTCCTCGTGGTGCTGCTTCAGCTCGTTGACGCGCGCCTTGAGCCCCACGAAGCGGTGCTCGTGGGCGGGAAGCACCTCGTCGGACTCGTACTCGCCCACCT
>CADDZP010000147.1 GCA_902812475.1 Actinomycetota bacterium
CCCTATGTCCGGATGACGGGCGCACCGTCGGCCGGCGCCCTCGCCGCAGGGCCGTCCGCCGACGGCCCACCGCTCTCACTGCGACCATTCTTCGAATTTGCGCTCGCCGACCGTGCCCGGTGGGAATACGCCGAGATTGCTGTCGAGGACGCCAAGGGCCCGATCCTGCTCGTGTCCGGCGAAGCCGACGCCATGTGGCCGGCGACGCCCATGGGGTCGTTGATCGAACAGCGAGCGAGCGAACGTGGGATACCGCACGCCGTGGTGCACCTTCACTATCCCGACGCCGGCCACGCCGGGGCCGGTGTCCCGGGAATGACCGCCGAGACCGAAGTTCGCCATCCCCTCACCGGTGCCTACTACGCCCTCGGAGGCACGCACGAAGGGAACGAGGCGGCGCGCGCCGACTCGTGGCCGCGCGTGACGGCCTTCTTGCGCGACTGCCTCGATGCATCTCCCACTCTGACCGCACCGGGTCACGACGCATGACCGAGACGATCGCCGACCGCGTTCGCCGCTACGTTCTCGACGGCAGCGATGACGATCTACGCCGCCTGCTGAAGATCTCCGAGGTCTCCTCGGACATGGCGAGGAGTGCGTTCCAACGGGTTGGGCTGGAGCGGGGTTGGCGGGTCGTCGACTGTGGCTGCGGTCCGATCGGTGGCATGGCGGTCCTGGCTGACCTGGTCGGTCCGACAGGGCGCGTCGTTGGCATCGACTTCAACGAAGCTGCGCTGCACACGGCGCGGTCGGTCTGCGCTTCCTTGGGACTGGAAAATGTCGAGCTGGTCTGTTCGGCGCTCGAGGAGGTGGATGTCGACGGGCTGGGTGGGCCCTTCGATCTCGTCTACACGCGGTGTTTCCTGATGCATCAGCCCGACGCGCCGGCAGTCCTCGCACGCATGAGCGACCTCGTGCGTCCCGGAGGTTGGATCGTCGCCCAAGAGCCGCTGCGCTCGCCAGCGCCTCGCTCACAGCCCGACCTGGCTCCCCTGAGGGGCGGCTGGGAGCTGATGTACGAGGCCATCGAGCGCTCGGGCGTCGCGCCGAATGCCGTCGAGGGATTGCCCCGGGCGGCCGATGGGCTCGGCCTTCAGTCTTTGACGTCACGCGTCTGGTCAACGGTGATGGCACCCGAGCTCGGCTTCGAGCTGCATGCGGCGACGCTGGTCGCGTCCCGCCAGCGCGCGTTGGAGGCCGGGGTCGCCACGGCGGCGGAGGTCGACTCGATCGTGGCCGACCTTCGGGACGCCCGGACAGGCAGCTACGACTGGGTTACGACGCCCTTCTACCTCGACCTGGCGATGCAGCGTTCATAGCCGTCGCATGCATGTGCCGATGGAGCGCGATCTCGCCCTCGCCCTCGCCCACGCCCGGCGCCGAGACCGGGGTGGGCCTGGCCCACCTCATCGTCGGGGACAGGATCCGCGATCTCGTGAAAGCGGACGCCTCCGAGGGCGCTGCGAGAGCATGCCCCGCCGCGTGCCAGCCGGTTACATCTCGCCGTGGCGAATGGGACCGGCTGGTTCGTAGCTGCCGAGGACGATGCCGAGATCGGTCACGGTGACGTCAACAGGGCGCATCGTTGCCGGGAGGATGCCCTCGTTGAACAAGCGGCGGCCCGACCCGAGCACCAGCGGAAACGTCATCAGACGGAAGCGGTCGACGAGCTCGTGCTGCAACAGCGTTTCGAGCAGCCTGCCGCTTCCCCAGATCTGCAGCTCGTCGCCGGGTTCACGCTTCAGCGCCTGCACCGCGGCGACGACATCGCCGGTCACGAGGCGAGCCGTATCAGAGTGCTCCCCGCGCCACGTGGCCTGGGACTCGCTGAGTGAGTTGGAGACGACGTACTTGGGCAGCGAGTTGATCGCTGTGGCGATGGGGTTGGCGGGGTCGGTCTGATCAGGCCAGTAGCCCCGGAAGATGTCGAATGTTCTGCGACCCAACAGGAACGCGCTGGCGTGGCTGTTCAGCTCGGTGACGAACTCGCCGACGGCCGGGTCGGAGAATGGGGCCTGCCAGCCGCCATGGGTGAAGGCGTCGCTGGGATCTTCTTCAGGTCCCCCGGGGGCCTGCATGACGCCGTCGAGGGTCAGGAACGTCTGAACGGTGAGCTTCATGTCAATGCAGACGCAGCAGCGCCCGGATTCTGAGCGGTCTACGGATCAGAAAAGCCGCTCGATCCGGTCGGGCGGATAGCCGAGCACATCGCGCAGGACCTCGGCGGTGTGTTGGCCGACGGTCGGAGCGGCTGGGGGGTCGCCGGCGAGCTCGCTCGCGTCGACGGCCAGCAGCGGTGAGGCGAGCAAGGGCATGCCGTGCACGGCCGGGTCGAGCCAGTGGGCGCGGGCGCGGAAGTGGGGGTCGGTGCGCACCTCGGCACCGACGTAGACGGGCGCGCCGGGCACGTCGGCGCTGAGGAACAACGACACCCACTCGCGCTGCGTCCGGGTGGCGAACAGCTCAGCGAGCTCGCTGCGCAGCTCACGGTTGCCGGTGTCATGGTCGCTGGGCCTCCGCGGCGGGTGGCGCTCGTACAGGTCATCTCGCCCGACCGCGGTGCAGAAGCGTCGCCAGAACTTCGCTTCGGTCGCCATGAAGAGGACGTAGCGGCCGTCTGCGGTCTTGTAGTACTGGTAGCGGACCGACTCCGCCAGGCGCCCGCTAGCGGCAGTCGCAGTCGGCCCAGCGGCCTCACCGAGTTGCTCTTGGAGAGCGTCCTGTTCGAGCAATGCCGCGTTCCACCACGCGGCCGCGTCGGCCTGGGCGACGTCGAGGTGCGTGCCCGATCCGGTGGCGCGGGCGTGCAGCACAGCGGCGACCGTCCCGAAGGCAGCGAACAGCGGAGCGGCGTGCATCCCCACCGACACATGCGGGGGGATGGCCGGGAAGCCGTCAGGCCCGGCCGTGGGCGGCGCGAGGCCGGCGTAGGCGTCGTAGGCCACGCCGTGCGACGGCAGGTCGCGGTAGGGGCCGTTCTGACCGAAGCCCGAGAGGCTGACCATGACGATGCGCGCGTTGAGCTCGCGCAGGCGGTCGTAACCGAGACCACGGCGAGCGAGCGCGCCCGGCCGTAGCCCTTCCACGACGACGTCCGAGACGGTGACGAGGTCCTCGAACGCCTGTCGACCGGCGTCGTCGCGAAGGTCGAGGGCGACGCTCCGCTTGCCGCGGTTCCAGCGTCGGTGCAACGCGGAAACGCCGTCGACCGACACGGCACCGACGCTGCGGACGTAGTCACCGACCGGCGGTTCTTCGATCTTGATGACGTCTGCGCCCAGATCGACGAGGTGCATCCCGAGTGAGTCCGGGGCGAGCAGCGCCACCTCGAGCACCCGGACGCCCTCGAGCAGCGGGACCCGGCTCACGGTGTGAGGCTACGGTGCGGCGGTGGATCTCGGGCTGCGCGGCCGGGTCGCTGTCGTCACCGGGGCCAGCCAGGGGATCGGCCGGGAGATCGCGCTGCACCTCGCCGCCGAGGGCGCCGACCTCGTGCTGTGCGCCCGCCGCCGGGATGCCCTCGACGAGGTGGCGAAAGAGGTGCAGGCGAGCGGCGTGGCCGCATTCGTGGTCGCCGCCGACGTCACGGATGCCGCCACGGCCGAACACGTGCGCAATGCAACGACGGACCGCTTCGGCCGCGTCGACGTCCTCGTCAACAACGCCGGCAAGGGCCACAGCATCGCCCTCGACACCGTCTCCCAGCAGGACTGGGACGACGCCTTCGCGCTCAACTTCTTCAGCGCTGTACGGCTCTCGCAGGCGCTCGTGCCGATGATGCGGGAGCAGGGCTTCGGGCGGATCATCAACATCGCTTCCCGGGTCGGCAAGGAGCCCGACCCGTACTTCGCGCCGTACGGCGCGGCCAAGGCGGCCCTGATGAACTTCACCAAGAACCTCGCCAACGTGTACTCCCGGGACGGCGTCACCGCCAACACCGTGCTCCCCGGGCTGGTGCACAGCGAGGCGGTCGACGAGGCGGCCCGGAAGAGCGCGGAGGCAACCGGCAAGTCGGTGGACGAGGTGATGGCGGCCACGCTGCGCAAGCGGCCCATTCCCGCCGGGCGGCTGGGTGAGCCCGCCGACGTCGCCGCTCTCGTGGCGTTCGTCGCCTCCGAAGGAGCAGGCTGGTTGACCGGCAGCTGCCTCACGGTCGACGGCGGCATCGTGCGAAGTATGTTCTGAGACAGGTCGTGAACTTCGCCTTCGACGAACAGGCCCGGCGTCTGCGCGACGAGCTGCGCGGGCTACTCGCCGAGAAGGTCCCCGACTGGTGGCGGGGCATGTTCGTCGACGACGTCCGCGCCATCCCGTTCACGAGGGAGATGTGCGCCCTGCTTGCCCAGCACGGGTGGCTCACCGTCGCCTGGCCGCGCGAGTACGGCGGCAGCGGGGCCGACGTATGGCAGCAGACGGTCGTGCGCGAGGAGATGTGGGCACACGACGAGCCGCGCGGTCCGCAGTACATGAACCTCAACTACATCGGTCCGCTGATCATGCGCTTTGGTACGCCCGACCAGCAGGGCCGGTTCCTTCCGCCGATGGCGAGCGGCGATGTGATCTGGTGTCAAGGGTTCTCCGAGCCGGACGCGGGCTCCGACTTGGCCTCGCTGCGCACCAGGGCGGTGGCGACGGACGACGGATTCGTGGTGTCGGGCCAGAAGATCTGGACCAGCTACGCCGACGCACCCGCCGACTGGTGCCTGCTGCTGGCCCGTACCGAACCGGACCGGCCCCGTCACGAAGGCATCTCGGTGCTGCTCGTGGACATGGCGACCCCGGGGATCACCGTCCGGCCGATCGACACCATGGCCGGCCCGCACGAGTTCTGTGAGGTCTTCTTCGACGACGTCGAGGTGCCTCCCGACTGCCTGCTCGGACCGCGCGGGGGCGGTTGGGAGGTCATCCGTACCGGGCTGACGTTCGAACGTGTGGGCATTGCCCGATACGCCCGGGCCACGGCCATCCTCGAGCGACTGGTGGAGCTCGCGCGCCAGCCGGGAGTCGACGGCCGCCGCCCGGCCGACGACCCAGCGGTGCGCCAACAGCTCGCCGACCTGCGGGCGCGCTGCGAGGCAGCCCGGCTGCTCAGCTACCGGGTCGTGTCCATGCAGGCCGCCGGCGCGGTACCGACGGTGGAGGCCTCGATCGCACGGTTGCACAACACCGATGTCGAGCAGCTGGCTGGCCACATCGGGCTGGAGGTGCTCGGCCCGGCCGGCCTGCTCACTCACGACGATCCCAACGCCGTGCTCGGGGGCATCGTGTGGCGACAGTGGGTGCGCAACATCCCCACGACGGTGGCCGCAGGCACGACGGAGATCCAGAAGAACATCGTCGCCCGCGGCCTCGGCCTTCCCCCGCCCCGGTGACGGCCCCGGCCTCCGTCGTCGAGCGGGTCCGCGCCGCAGCGGCGGTCCGGCGCCGAACGTGGGGACGGTTCTGGCCGGAGACGACCATCGCCGCGATGTTCACCGAGCGGGTGGCAGCCCACGCCGAACACAGAGCTGTCGTCGACGCGCACCGCCAGCTCACGTACGCCGCCCTCGACGACTTGGCGGCTCGGGCCGCCGGCGCCCTCCATGCACGAGGTATCGGACCGGGCGACGCCGTGTGCTCACAGCTCCCGAACGTCGTGGAGTCGACCGTGTTGTTGCTCGCGACGGCACGGCTCGGGGCAATTCATGTCCCGATCGTGCCCATCTACGGCCCCCGCGAAGTGCGGTTCATCGTCGAGCAGACCGCCGCCCCGCTGCTCGTCACCGTCGAAAGCTTCCGCGGCATCGACCACGCAGCGCTGGCCCAGCAGCTCGAGCGTGACTGCGCCAGCCTGCGGCACGTCCTCGTCACCGACGGCGTCATGCTCGACTCACCGTTGTTCGAGGGCATGCCCGTGGCCACCGCCGCGTGCACCGCCGACGACCCGGCCGTTGTGCTCTACACGTCAGGGACGACCGGCGTGGCGAAGGGCGTGGTGCACAGCGCCAACACGCTGCTGGCCGAATGTGCGGCTGTCCAGGCCTTCCACCGGCTGACAAACGACGAGGTCTTCGTGATGCCGTCGCCGGTTGCGCACATGTCCGGCTTGCTCTACGGGATCCTCGTGCCCGCCTACGTCGGCGGCTGCGCCGTGCTCATGCCGACGTGGGACCCGTCGGAGTTCCTGCGGCTGGTGCAGGAGCACCACGGCACGTTCTGCGGCGGCGCCACACCGTTCCTTCAGGCGATCGCCGATCACCCCCGCTTGGCCGACTACGACATCTCATCGTTGCGGCTGTTCCCGTGCGGCGGCGCCGACGTGCCGCCCGACCTGATCCGCCGGGCGATCGACCGACTCGGCATACGCAGCGGCCGGGGCTACGGCTCGACCGAGTTTCCCAGCATCACCAGCTCGGCCGGTCTCGACGAGCCGATCGATCGCCGCGCCGAGACCGACGGACGGCCGATCGGGCCCAACCGCATCCTCCTGCGCGACCTCGACGGCCAGCCCGTCGCGCCGGGGACCGAAGGCGAGATCTGGGCGCAGGGGCCGGAGCTCTTTCTCGGCTACTGGGACGGCACGCTCGACGCCGACGCCTTCGACGGCGACGGGTGGTTTCGCACCGGCGACCTCGGCGTCGTCGACGCCGACGGGTACCTCACCATCACCGGCCGGCTGAAGGACCTCATCATCCGCGGTGGCGAGAAGCTGTCATCGCGAGAGATCGAGGAGCTGGTGCTCGGCCACCCCCGGGTGGCAGCCGTCGCCGTGATCGGCATGCCGGACCCAGAGTTGGGCGAGCGGCCGTGTGCCTTCATCGTACAGGCGCCGGGGGCGACGCCACCGACGGTCGAGGAGCTCGACAGCTATCTGACCGAGCGGGGCCTCTCCCGACGCAAGCACCCCGAACGCGTTGAAGCCGTCGAAGTGCTCCCGATGACGGCGAGCGGCAAGGTCGAAAAGCATGTGCTGAAGGACCTGCTGTGGCGACGCATGCATGAAAGCAGAGGGTGAGCGACCAGCCGAGCTTCACCGGGTGCTGACGTGTGCTCCCATCCCCATCGCGGCGGCGAGTCGCTCGCGGTGCCACGCCGTCGACCCGAAGGTGAGTTCGAATGCCTTGAGTCGGCGGGTGAACAGCTGGAGGTCGTGCTCGAGGGTGAAGCCGATGGCACCGTGCACCTGATGGGCGTTGCGCTGGACCCGGCGCATGGCGTCGTTGGCGAACGACTTGGCGGCGCTCACCGTCGCCTCGGCGCTGTGGGCGTCGTTGTCGAGGGCCCACGCCGCTTGGTACGCCAAGTAGCGACACGCATCGACGTCGGTTCGCATGTCGACGCAGCGGTGCGCCACCGCCTGGAACGCTCCGATCGGCCGCCCGAACTGGCGGCGCGACGCGGCGTGCTCCAGCGACAGGTCGAGGCACCGCTCGGCCGCACCGACCGCGTAGGCCAACGACAGCACGGCGGCCACGTCGTCCATGCGAGCCAGCAGGTCCTCGGCCGCGGCACCGGTGGCGAGCACGTCCTCGGCGCCTACCTGCACACCTTCGACGTCGACGTTGTACAGCGGCTCTTCGGTCAGCACGCGCAGTCGCCGCATCGGTAAGGGAGTAGCCGGGTCACCTGCGACGAGCACCACCGAAACCCCACCGGTTGGCACGTGCACGGGAACGAGCAGGACAGCGCACTCGGCCGCGTACGGGACAAGCGTGGTCGTGCCGTGGAGGTGCCATGCCTCGTCGCTGAGCACCGGGGTGCGCGCATCCAGGGGGGCGGCGCCGATCAGGGACCCGTCGGCGAGGCCGGGCAGCCAGCGGCGTCGGGTGGCCTCGTCGGCTACCCACGCGAGCGCAAGCGCCACCGTGCCGACACTCGCTTGGAGCGGCGACGGCACGCAGCCATAGCCGAGCTGCTCGACGACGATCGCGAGTTCGAGCAGACCTTGCCCGCCACCGCCGTACTCCTCGGGCAGCACGAGTCCCGTCCAGCCGAGTGCCGAAATCGCCGCCCACAGCCCGGCGTCGAAACCGTCGGCGGAGGCCTCGGCGGCGCGCACCCGCGACGACGGGCACTCGCGTGCCACGAACTCGCGGACGCTGTCGCGCAGCATCCGCTGCATTTCGTCGTATTCGAGATCCATCAGTCGCGCGGGGTCAGCAGCTCGGCGCCGTCGGCGTGCAC
>CADDZP010000148.1 GCA_902812475.1 Actinomycetota bacterium
CAAGTTGACCCCCGGGCCTCACACAGTCACGGCCGAGTACGTCGCCATCGACCACGCCCCCTTCAAGAACCGCCCCACCGCCGCCGTGATCTTCAACGTCCAGTGAGCGAGTTGGTCGTGGCCCGGCCCCGCGCCGCGGGCGCCGTCCTTGCCGGCGGGTGTGCCCTACTGGCGGCGCGCCCGCTGCTCCTGCACGACGGCGCCCATCCCACGGCGACACTCGTCGCCCTGTTCGTCGTTCTCCTCGCCGCCGGCGCGGTGTGGCCGCGTCGACGCCGCCTTCCGGCGTCGGTCTCGACGGCGCTTCCGGTGCTCGCCGTCGGCGTCGGCGCCTTCGTGCTGGGCCGGGTGCTCGGCGGGGGCCACGCCCCCCAGCCGCTGGCTGTTCGGATCGTCGTCCTCGGATCGCTCGCGGCCGTGGCCGAGGAGGCCTTCTTTCGCCGGTTCGTGTACGACACGCTGCTTCCCAACGGAGCAGCCATAGCTGTGGTCGGCTCCGCTGCACTCTTCGCCGTCGTGCACGTCACCGTGTATGGCTGGTGGGTGCTGCCGATCGACGTCGCCGCCGGGCTCGTGCTGTCGTGGCAGCGCTGGACGACGGGGTCGTGGACCGTCCCGGCCGTCACCCATGTGTTGGCCAACCTCCTGGTGGTGCTCTGAATGACTCGTCGACTGCTCCTGCTCGTGTGCGTTGTGGCGCTCCTCGGGACGGTGGTCGCCGCGTGCGGCGACTCCTCGAGGACGATCACCGTCGGCGCCCTGTACCCGACCACGGGTCCGCAGGGCTCGGGCGGGACCGACGAGCTGCGGGGCGTCCAGCTGGCAGCCGACTACTACAACAGCAGCAGCGTGGTGCAGGGCACGCGGATCAAGCTGGCCCAGGTCGACGCCGCCCGGGCCGAACAGGTCCCCGAGGCCATGGACGGCCTGGCTGCCAAGGGTGTGCGCGTCGTACTCGGCAGCCACGGCAGTGCCATCTCTGCGGCGGCCGCTCGCGAGGCGACGGTGAAGAAGCTGGCGTTCTTCGAGACCGGAGCCGTGGGCCAGACGGCGCCCGACGACAGCAACGGAACCAACTTCTTCCGCCTGGCGCCGATGGGTGCCAATCTCGGGCGGTCGGCGATCAACTTCGTCGAGGACCAGCTGTCGCCGAAGCTGCCCGCCCACGGCCCGCTTCGTTACGCCGTCGCCTTTGTCGACGATCCGTACGGCCGGGCCGTCGCCCAAGGGGCCCTCGACACCATCAAGGAGCGAGGCCTCACGCTGGCCGGGTCCTTCGGTTACGACGCAGCCCACACCACCGACTACTCGCCTGTCGCTGCCCGCATCGCCGCCGCCCACCCCGACGTCCTGTTCGCCGCCGCTTACGTCGGCGACGGCGTCGCCGTGCGCAAGGCCCTCGTCGCGGCCCACGTACCGCTGCTGGCGGGCATCGGCACCAGCTCCAGCTACTGCATGCAGGCGTTCGGCGACGCCCTCGGCCCCGACGGCGTCGGCCTCTTCGCGTCCGACAAGCCGGACGCGGCCGACGTGAACGTGTCGGCGCTGACGCCCGAAGGACGGCGGACGCTCCGATGGGCGAGCAGCCGCTACCAGGCCGTGTGGCACCAGCCCATGGGCGCGGCCGCCCTCTCCGGGTTCTCCAACGCCTATGCCCTGTTCATGCACGTGCTGCCCGCCGCCGGGAACCTGAGCGTGCCGTCCGTTGCAAAGGCGGCCCTTGCCACCAAGCTCCCCCAGGGGGCGCTGGCCAACGGCGGTGGGCTCGACCTGGCCCCACCGAGTACCGTTGACGCGGGCGCCAACCGCCGCTCGGCAGGTGTCATCGAGGAGTGGATCGCACCGGGGAAGAAGACCACCGTGTGGCCACCCGCCTTCGCCGAACACCCGGTGGAGGCCCTGCCGCTCGCCTAGCTCATACGTGCGACTCGTCCGCGCGCTGGCCCTCGCCGTCGTAGCCGGCCTGGCGTCGGTCGTGGTCGTGGCCGCTCCGGCCGATGCGCACACGATCACGGGCGTGGCCCCCACCGACTACCGCAGCGAGGTGATCGGCGTCAGTCCCCGCCTCCCGGGCGTGTCGGTGCGCCTGCTCGACCTCGGGAACCGGGTCGAAGTCGTGAACCGGGGAACGACCGATGTCGTCATCCTCGGCTACCAGGGCGAGCCCTACCTGCGAGTGGGCCCGAGCGGCTCGTTCGAGAACACCCGCTCGCCGGCGGTCGTCCTCAACAAGGTCGGGGCCACGTCGACGACGGCGCCGACCAACCCCGCGCCGTCGGGTCCACCCGTGTGGCATCGAACGAGCGAAGGACGATCAGCCCGCTGGCGGGACCGCCGGACGCGCTGGGAGGGACCGGCGCCGCCCGCGGTCAAGTCGGCGCCCGACCAGCGCCACGTCGTCGTTCCCCAGTGGCTCATCGGCCTGCGCCAGGGGACGCAGGGCGCCACCGTCTCGGGGAGTATCACCTACGTGCCGGGGCCCAGCCCTGTCCCGTGGCTCGCCGTCGCTGGCCTCCTTCTCGTCGCGACCGCCGGCGGCGCGCTCGTCCGCAGATGGGGCCCGGCATTGAGCGCGGCGGTGGCTGTGGTCGTCGCCGTGGACGTCGTGCACAGCTTCGGCATCGCCGCCGCCAGCCACGACGCCGTGCTCGTGCAGGTCGGTCGAGTCGTGCTCGGCGGCATCGTGGCCACGCTGGGCTGGGTCGTCGGCGCGGCCGCGATCGGTCCGCTGCAGGACGAACGGGAAGCGGGCGTGATCGGCGCCGCCGTGGCCGGATTCCTGCTTGCTGCCTTCAGCGGCGTGGGCGACTTCACGACGCTGACGCGGTCACAGGTCCCGTACGTCTTCTCAGCCGGCGCGGCGCGCGCTGCCGTCGCCGTCACCATGGGGGCCGGCTTCGGCCTCGCCGCAGCCGCCCTCATCGTCTTCCGCCGCCACCCCGAGCTGCGGACCGAGGAGTAGCGAGCTTCGCCGCCGTCAGTCGACGCGCAGCAGGCTGGTGAGCTGGTCGCGGCGCTCCTCGAACTCGTCGATGGAGATGGCGCCGTCCTCGAAGCGCTTGTGGAGGTCGGCCAGCGCGTCCAGGACGGCGTCCTGGTCGGTGGCGGTGCGCTCGGGCGGTGACTCGTCCTTGTTCTCGAGGCGGGCGGCCCGGCGCTCGGCCTTCATCTGGGCCTTTTCCTTCTTGTCTCGCTCCCGCTGGAGCTTCCCGAATGTGGTTCGGCGGTTGGCCATGGCTTCCCCTCAGGGAGTCACGAGGAGGACGCGCCGTCGCAGCTGCTGAGAAGCCCTCACGCGCGTCACACTCCTCTGCTCGTTCGAGTGGCCGTTCCCGGACGAGGTCGACGAGATCGGCCGCCAGCCGGGCGCTCCGGCTCGACAGCTGTCCACTCTACCGTGAAGCCCCGATTACCCCCCGGCACCGACGACCACGGAGAACCGAGCCGTGAAGCTGTCGCCGGGTTCGACCAGGCGGCACCGGCCGGTGACGAGGGCGTTGGTGGGCGCCGTCATCGGCTCGAGGCAGACGAAGGCGGCGTCGACCGGCGAGAACACCTGGGCGAACGGGTAGCCGTCGTCGAAGTCGAGCTCCACGGTGCGCCCGTCGCCCTCAACGGCGAGGACGCGGTCGTTGCCGAGGGCGAAGAGGTCGTCGAAACTTCGGCCCGCGAGGGGGAGGGCGCCGCCGGGTCGGGGCTCAGACGCGCCAGTGGGCAGGCCGCGGTCGTCCAGCCACAGGTGCTCGCAGCCAGGCACGCGCACCGACGTCGCCGGTCACATGACCCTGGCGGTACCGCTCCAGCCCACCCGACAGGTCGAGCACCTCCTCGCCGCCGTGGCGGAAGGAGATGCCCAGCATGCCGAGGTCGGGCAGGAACGTCGCCATGGTCGTCCCTGAGCTGACCCGGAGCTCGTCCATCACCGCACTGCTAACCGCAGAGCTCCAGGAGCTTGGTTGTCGTCCGCCAGTTGCGGGCGGTGGCGGGGACGCCGAGAGACTTCTCGACGACCATGTTGTTGAGCTTGGCTCGCCCGTAGCCATTGGGCAGATGGAGATACGCCTCGGTTCCCCGCACGTGCACCTCGTCGCCCCCCCAGTCGGCCGACGTCAGCGAGTCGACCGCCTTCGCCTCGGGTTTGGTGGCGAGGAACACCGCGTGGAGATGGTTGAGTTCCCGGGCCTTGTCGACGAACGGGTTGGCGTCGACGATCTTCTTCAGCTGGTCTCGGCTGCGGACGAGCGCGACGACGTCGAGCCCGAACGCGTCTGCGATGGCGTCGCGGACGGTTTGCTCCACGGCGGCCGCCTTGTCGTCGGCGGTGAGGATGAGGTTTCCGCTCTGGATGTAGGTCGAGACGTCGCGGTACCCCAGGGCTTCGACGGCGGCGCGGAGCTTGGGCATCGCCACCTTGTTGTGGCTGCCCAGGTTCACGGCGCGAAGCAGGGCGACGTAGGTGGGCATCAGCGGGCGACCCGGTAGCGAACGAACAGGAAGCTGTCGTCTTCGAGGACGCTCTGGAGCGACAGCTCGGTCGGGGGGTCCAGCGGAGAGCCGTTGAGGATGCGCTTGGCGTCGCCCGCGGCCAGCTTCGGTGAGAACGTCAAGCAGAGCTCGTCGAGGAGGCCGGCGTTGGCGAGCTGGGCGTTGAGCGTCGGGCCGCCCTCGGCGAGGACGTTGGCCTGGCCGCGCCCTGCGAGCTCGGTGAGCGCCCTGGCGAGGTCGACGTCGACCTCGCCCGCAACAATCACGTCGGCCACCTCGGCGGCGTGGGCCAGGTTCTCGGGTGGCGCGGCTTCGACGGTCAGGACGATCGGTCGAGCATCGGGGTCGGTGAAGAAGCGCGACTGCCAGTCGAGCTGGGCGGTTCGCGTGACCACCGCGATCGGCGTCTTCGATGGTCCGTAACGCTCGGCGCGGAAGGTGCCGGCAGCCACGAGGACCACGTCGGCCAGCGACCGGAGCACGGCGTAGACGTGCTTGTCGCCCGGACCGCCGAGGCCGCCCGACACGCCCCCGACGGTCGTCGCCCCGTCCACGGTCGAGATCATGTTGAGGCGCACGGCGGGTCGCCCGTCGGTCTCTGGCAGGTCGGCGTAGACATCGGCCGGGTCGACCGGGTCGACGGCGTCGGGGAAGAGCTGGCGCACGGCGACGACCCTAGAGTCCGCGCTATGGCCGACGCTCCCACCGACATCTTCGCCCTCCACGCCCTCGGGAACCCCGACAAGCCGGCGGTGATCGAGGGCGACGACGTCTTCACCTTCTCCCAGGTCAACACCGAGGTGAACCGCCTGGCCAACGCACTCCGCGACCTGGGCTTCGACCAGGGCGACCGGATGGTGTGGTGCGGGCCGAACAGCCGGGAGGTGCTCGTCACCATCCACGCCGGCCGCAAGCTCGGGCTCGTCAGCGTGCCGCTCTCCTACCGCTTCAACCCCGAGGAGATGCACTACATCATCGACAACAGCGCCGCCGCCCTCGTGATCGTCGATGCCGAGCAAGCGCCGTTGGTCGCGTCCATCAGCGACCGGCTCCCGAACCTCCGGGAGGTCGTCGTCTACCGAGGAGAGCAGGACGGCTTCCGCAGGTGGGACGACGTCGTGGCGGCCGGAGGCGACGAGGAACCGCCGCCGGCGCCCGGCGCCGCGAGCGGCGAGACGATGATCTACACCTCGGGGACGACGGGCAAGCCCAAGGGCGCCAAACGTGGTCCGGCCGACCAGTCCCTCGTGTTCGCCATGGTGGCCAAGCTGCGCATGGGCGGCGAGGAGGTCCACCTCACCACCGGCCCGCTGTACCACTCGGGTCCCAATGCCTTCGCCTTTCTGTCCCACATGCTGGGCGGCACCGTCGTCATCATGCGCAAGTTCGACGCCCACGAGTGGGTGCGGCTGGTGACCAAACACAAGGTGACGTCGACGTTCTCGGCGCCCACCCAGCTCAAGCGCATCGTGTCCCTGCCCGACGAGGAGATCGCGTCCGGCGACTACTCGTCCATGCACACGCTGATCGCCAACGCCGCGCCGGTGCCGTACGCCCTCAAGCAGGAGGTCATCGCCAAGCTGGGCGACGGCTTCCTGTTCGAGGTCTACGGGTCGACAGAGCTGGGCGTCGACACCATCCTCGAGCCCGAGGACCAGCTGCGGAAGCCCGGCTCGTGCGGCAAGCCCTACGGCGGCATCGAGGTGAAGGCGGTCGACGAGAACGGCAACGCCCTTCCGCCCAACCAGCCGGGCGAGCTGTTCTTCCGCACGGCGCTGGCGATGGAGGGGTACCACCAGACGGACGAGCAACTGGCCGAGGCGGGCGAGGGATGGAAGTCGGTGGGTGACGTCGGCTACATCGACGACGAGGGCTACGTCTACATCTCCGACCGCAAGAAGGACATGATCATCTCGGGCGGGATGAACATCTACCCGGCAGAGATCGAGGCGGTGCTCTACCAGCACCCCGACGTGATGGACGTCGGCGTGTTCGGCATCCCCGACGACGAGTGGGGCGAGAAGGTGCACGCCGTCGTCCAGGCCAAGCCCGGGCGCGTGATCGACATGCACGACATCGAAGGCTTCGCCTCAGCGCGCCTGGCCGGCTACAAGCGTCCCCGTTCGTGGGAGTTCCGCGACGAGCTGCCCAGGACCGAGAGCGGCAAGCTCCTCAAGCGCGTCCTGCGCGACGAGCACTGGAAGGGCCGTCAAACCGGCGTGTGAAGGGGACTCAGTTCAGGGCGTCGGTGCCGAAGGCCTTGGTCCGGGCCTGCCGCAGGGCGATCGTCAGCAGCTGGACGACCGTCCGGGCCCGCTTGTCGCCCGGCAGCTCGTTGCTGAGGGCGGACGCGAGGGAGCGAGCCGTCAGCAAGGCCATCGGGCTGCCCTGAGCGACCTCGATCAGCTCGTCGGCCGCCCGCTCGGTGGGCACGTGCGTGGCACACATGTCGAGGGCGAGGGCGAGCAGGTACGGCGCCAGCTCACTGCGGTCGAAGGGGACCGCCCCGGCGTCGCCGATGTCGGACTCGGCGGCCCGGTCCAGCGCTTGGGCGTTGATGAGCAAGTCCCGCATCTCGCGGATCCGTGCCCTGGCGCGGTTCATCTGGTCGCGAAGGCTGGCTGCTTCTTCGACGGCCACCGCTGACACCTCGCATCCGATGGGCGTACGGACGACGATTGATCGGGTACCCAGGAAACCCGATGCTCAATCCTGCGAGCGCGATTTTTCCGGCAGCTCGAGGTGCTTCAGGCGTCAGTCGAGCGGCGCGCAGAGCTTGCAGGGCGACATGCCCCTGGCCGGGAGCGTCACCGTGCGCAGTTCGTCACGCGGGCGATCGGCGACGACCGGGCAGTCGGGCCGGTGGAACATCGTGCCCGTGGGCGTGGCGACGAGACGCCCGGCGGCAGGGGTCGCCGCCTGCGACTCGGCGACCGCACCGTTGCCCGCGCCGTCGAGCTTGGCGTCCATGCGGGCCAGCGTCTCCACGATGTCGCGCTGGCTGGCCACGATCCTCGTGAGCCAGTAGCCGAAGTAGAGCGCGGCGCCGATGGTCGACAGCACGATGCCGAGCAGGCCACCCGAGATCAGGTACGGAACCTCCTCGAACAGGCGACTGGTGTGGGCGGCGCCATACCAGCCGATCAACACGAGGACGACGCCGAGCGGCATGAGCACGCCGCCGGCGATCGCCAGCCAGCGGTCGACGGGCACGGCACCGGCACGGCGGCGCAGCCGGCTCAGGCCCGAGGCCAGATCCTCTTCGCCGCCATAGGGAGCGGCGACGGGGGCGTCGGCATCGGTGGGAAACGCGGACGCGGTCACCTTCGCACCTCCAGGGGACAGGTGGCTGCCGGGTTGTCGACCAGGTCGGCGATCAGACGCCGGGCGCCGATGCCGAGAGCGACAGCGGCTGCGAGCCCCAGGAGCAGCCAGCCCGCACCGATGCCGCCGAAGGTGGCGGCGATCGACCGACCGTTGAACGCCTGGGCCCCGCCCGAGCGGCCACGGGTGGCGCCGCCGGTCGACGTCGCGGCGCCGGCGACCCCACCGGTGACGCCGGTGTCGACCGGAGCGCTGGCCGAGCTGCCGAGCACCCCGGTGTCGGTCGAGCCGGTATCGGC
>CADDZP010000149.1 GCA_902812475.1 Actinomycetota bacterium
GCTTGTAGAACCCGGGGACACGGCGCAACTGGCTGACGCCATAGCACGCATCATCAAAGATCCGATGTTGGCCGAGTCCTTGGCAGCGCGGGGGCTTCGCCGCGTGCGGGAATTCGACGTAGCGCACGTCAACGAGCGGCTGCACGAAGCGCTGCGCCCATGGCTGTGAACGAGTCGCAGGTTGTCGCCGCCGAAGGCGTCGTGATCGACGATGGCGCGATCGTCGGCTATGCGTACGATGGCTGGAGCGCTCCTGCGCGGCTCGGAGAACTGTGTCGCGTACGGGCTGGGACGATCATCTATGCGGACACCGACATCGGCCGTGGGACGCTCACTGGAGTGCACGCTCTCGTCCGCGAACACACGGTGACTGGGTCTGATTGTGTGATCGGATCCGGCACAATCATCGAAGGACACGTGCAGATGGGCAACTCCGTCGTCCTGCAGAGCGGCGTCTTCATCCCAACTGACACCGTCCTCGGAGACCGTGTCTTCATTGGACCCCGAGCGGTCCTGACAAACGATCGCTATCCGCTGCGGAGGCGCCGCGAATACCGATCCCAGCCGCCGGTGCTCGAGGATGACGTCACCGTCGGCGCCAACGCCACGCTATTGCCGGGTGTGCGAGTCGGCGAAGGCGCCATGGTCGGGGCGGGCGCGGTGGTGACCCGTGATGTGCCCCCGTGGACGATTGCGCTCGGGACTCCGGCTCGGTTCAAAGATCTGTCACCGGCGCTGCGCGAACGAAACGCCACAAGGACGCGGAGATGAGAATTGGCGTTGTCGGCTGCGGCCGGATCGGCACCCGCCACGTCGATGCGTATCGACAGCTCGGCGACGTGGACGTTCTGGTCGCCGATGAGGACGAAGCTCAGGCAAAGGCCGTGGCCGAACGATGGGGCATCGAAGCACTCACACCGGACGAGTTGCTCAATCAAGACCTTGACGCAGTCGACATCTGCGTCCCGAGCGCCTTTCACAAGGACTGGATCCTCCGGGCACTCAGCGCCGGCCGCCATGTCTTCTGCGAGAAGCCGCTGTGTCTGTCGTACGGAGAGGCGCTTGAAATCCGTTCCGCCGCAGAGGAAGCAAGCAGGCACGTAACGGTTGGGTACCTGTACCGGCACCATCCGGCCTTTCGCTTCGCCAAGGAGACGCTCGACCATGGGATCGTCGGCGACCCCTATGTCGCGATGGCGCGGCTCGGCGGGCGTGGTTCGCACCGTCCGTGGAAGCACGACCGTCAGCGAGGCGGCGGCGTGATCTTCGAGATGATGGTCCACATGCTGGACTTGCTGTCCTGGCTGCTCGGACCGCTGACCGAAGGCGAGCTGGCGCACCACGAACTCGTGTTGCCGCAACGCCACATCGACGACGAAGTGGTGGATGTCACGGCGGACGATTTTGCGGTGGTGACGTTTCGAGCCGGCGGAGTACGAGCGCTCTGCCAGAGTGACCTGGTGACGCCCTCCTTCATGAACCACGTCGAGATCCAAGGCACCAACGGATCGCTCCTCGCCAGCATCCTTGATTTCATGCCGACGGTCGTCTACTGCAACGAGCCCCGTGTCCTCTTCGACCGCGGTCACAACTTCCGCCAGTTCGGCCCGACGAACCTATTCGTGAAAGAGCTCGGCGCTTTTCTCGAGGCTGTCCGCGCCGAAGAGCTCACCGAATGGTCGCTCCTCGAGTCCGTCGAGCTCGCCCGCTTCATCGACGCGATTCTCGGGTCCGATGCCCACTGACATCCCTATTGCGCATGTCGACATCAGGCCGGAGGACGTTGAAGCCGTCGGCCGGGTACTCGCTTCAGGCAGCCTTCGTCAAGGCAAGGTCGTCGCCGAGTTCGAGGAGGCGGTAGCCGAACGGGTCGGTGCTGAGCATGCGGTGGCGGTCTCCTCGGGAACGGCCGCGCTCCACCTCGCGTACTTGGCTCTGTTCGAGCCCGGTGACGAGGTCATCGTCCCAGCATTTACATTCGTCGCAACAGCGAGCATGGTCATGGCCGCCGGCGCGAGGCCGATCTTGGCTGACATCGACCCGAAGACACTGACCATCAACGTGGACCACGTGCGCTCTTTGGTAACGGAGCGAACACGCGGTATAGCCGGCGTGCACTTGTTCGGAAATGCATGTGCGATCGATGAGCTGACGAACCTCGCTCGCGAAGCGGAGCTGACGATCGTCTGGGACGCAGCTCAGGCGTTGGGGACTGAGTACAACGGGAAGGACATCGGATGTCTCGATCGCGCCGTGTGCTACTCGTTTTATCCGACAAAGAACATCACGACCGGCGAGGGCGGCATGATCGTGACCCCAGATGGTGCTCTCGCTGAGAAGCTCTGTTTGCTCCGCAGCCAGGGCGCCGAACGCAAGTACCTGCACACCGTCCTCGGGTTCAATTACCGGCTGACGGATTTCCAGGCCGCACTCGGAATCAGCCAACTCGCACGATTGAACGACTATCTCGCGCAGCGGAGGCGGAACGCGAGCGCGCTTTCCGAGAGCCTTGGCAGAATCACCTGGCTCGCCTGTCCGACGACGCTTCCTGGCGTGAGACACTCCTACAACCAGTACGCCATTGTCTTGAGCGAACATGTTGATCACGGCGTTCGAGACCAAGTCGCCGAGCGCCTTCGAGACGCTGGCGTCGAAACCGCGGTCCACTACCCCAGGCCTCTCCATCACCAGCCGTTTATGGCGCAAGAACGCGCCGACCTTTCGGTTTCGCAGCGGGTGTCTGAACGGGTTCTCTGCTTACCCATTCATCCGGGCATCGACGACTCCGCTGCATTGCGGCTGGCTGAAACGGCTTACGAGACGCTCTCGGCGATAAAGCTCTAAGCCGAGAAATGCACCAATCACCACGATGAGCGAAGCCGATCGGAGAAGCCGTCAAAGCGGCTTGCAGCTCGTGGCGGGAGACATGCCGTCGTATGCCATCGCGAATGGCAGCATTGCTGCAGCTGGGTTCATCACCCTTGCATTGTTTACACGATGGCTTTCGACACCGGACTACGGCACGTACGCCCTCGCGTATACGACAGCGGCTGTCGGGGAATCCGTACTGTTCAGTTGGATCAACAACGCAGTCCTTCGCTACCTGCCCGAGTACAGCGCAGCGTCCGACGACGTTCGGTTTCTTGGCACAAACTTCATTACGGCGGTCGTACTACTCGGTGTGGTGTCGATCGTTTGGCTATCCGCGACCTTCCTCGTCGCCCCGGCGACTCGCGGCCTTCGGGCGGCCCTGCAGGTCGGCGTACTCCTCCTAATCGCACGTGTCATCTTGGGGTTGGTTACTGGATTGGTTCGCGCCCGTCGAGAGGCCTGGCGATATGCGGTGTACACCGCAATGAGCGCTTTCGGGCCGGTCGCCGCCGCAGTCGCCTTCGTCCACGCTTGGACCACTTCGGTAACCGTCATTCTCTATGCGACTGCGCTCGGCACTGGGGCTGTCGCGTTTTGGGAACTGCGTCGCTCAAGATTCCTGGCGATCACACGCGCGCGCTACTTCGACCGCAACATCTTGCGTCGGTCGGCGCGCTACGGGATTCCGCTTGTCGGGGCGACGTTCGGCGCACTTGTTCTCTCGGTCGCCGACCGATACATGCTCGAGTACTACCGCGGATCCGGCGCGGTCGGAACCTATAGCGCGGGCTACGACCTAGCGGATAAGACACTCAAGCTGCTGTTCACTGTCCTGGTCGCGTCGGCGTTGCCGGTCGTGATGCATATCGCTGCACGTCGGGGCACCGCCCCCGCGAACGAGCTGATCGCACGCTTGCTCCGTACTTACATCGTATGGATGGTGCCTGTCACCGCCGTCGTGGTTGCGCTCCGGGAGCCGATCATCAAGGTGGCGCTTGGAAGAGGATTTGTTGCGACGACAGTCGTCGTGCCATGGGTCGCCATGGGCACCCTGTTCTGGGGCGCCACACAGATCGTGGCTCAGCTATTCCAGGTACAAGAGCGAACTGGACCGCTGCTGTACTGGCTCGGAGCAGCGGCGCTCCTGAATGTCGTGCTCAATCTCTGGCTCATCCCGAATTACGGCGTTCGGGGCGCAGCTATGGCGACGACAGCTTCCTATGGCGCGTACCTCGTCGTTCTGTGGGTACGTCGCGTTCGTGTGCCTGAAATGCGGGGCATCGAGCGCGACTTCCTGCGAGCGTGCGCGGCCGGCGCCGTTGCATACGCGGCGATGACGGTCGCGCCTCTCCGTCATTTGCCGGTCGTCGTGTCGGCCGTCGTCGTCGCCGCGATCGGACTCGTCGCCTATGTGCTCGCGCTCCGCGTGCTTGGCCACGCGCTTCTAGAGCAATCCTGGCGAGACATACGTGCGGTGGTGTGGCGCGCGGCAGCATCATCTCGTCTTGACCAATCACCGTAACGAGCCTCGCGCCCTGTCGGCGTAGCAGCGGCTACCGTCCTGCCATGCAGCTAACCGGCCGGGCCTCCAGCGGCGGGATCCTTACTGCGGTGATGGCGACGGCCGTCGGGTTCGCCGTCGCACGGATCGCAATCTCACCAACCGTCCCTCTCGTCACCATGGGGTTTGCCGCAGCTGGTTTGACTGTGGCTGTTGTCGCACTCAGCGGACGATCGCCGTCACTCTACCTCTTCGCTGTTGCCGCATCGATTGTCGTGGCCTTAGCGCTCTCAGCAAGCAATAACGCTGACCTTCAACGCCTGTCAGTTGCGCTCACCGCGACGACGGCTTTGGTCCCGCTCGCGACCTTGCTCATGCGGGGAGAGCGCCCTCGAACACCGATTCGACGATTCTTGATATACGGCGCTGTCGTAGTCGTCAATGTTGCGATCGCACTCGCGTTCCACACCCCGCTGAGCGCATGGAGCCGCCGAGCCTTTGTGGCTGCCGCGTTTCCTGCGTTTGTCGTGGGTGCTGCGACCCTTCGGCCGTCGCAGGCACGCCGCCTGTTCCTCGGAGTGTCGGTCCTCTTAGCCCTGATAGCGCTGTACTACCTCACTCTTTACTCGCCGACTGTCTCTTACGACGCACTTCGTTCCGAGTACAAGGACGCGACGTTCAACATCACGGGGGGGACGTACGCGGGAGCAGCGATCGTATCGCTCAGCTTCCCTGGAATGTTGCGGCGTACGATGGATCGGTACTGCTGGGCGGCCGCATTTGTTGTCGGCGTCGCCGCCGTCTTGCTCGGGTTTTCACGAACGTTCTGGGCGACCACTCCCATAGCGCTCGCGCTTACTCTCGCGGTTGCCCGGGGGGCCCGGTTCACGCGGCGAGTTATCCTCGGCGTCCTCGCCGTCATCGCGCTCGCAACGCTCGTTCACGGTCCGGGCAGCGGGCATGTAGCGAGCCTGGTTCGTGATCGGATTGAGGCAAGCAACCTCTCAGGAACGTTCAGGCTTGAAGAGGCTACGGGGCTCCTGCGGTCCATGGCGCGCGACCCCGCAACCATTCCGCTGGGTGCCGGGTTTGGCCGCAACTTCTCACTGGTCTCAACAAATCCGTTCGCTGTTGGCGGCGTCGGGGTATTGGAACGCGACTATTCGCATTGCTGGTACCTCGAGGTTCTCTGGCGGACGGGCGCCGTCGGCTTATCACTCCTGATTATTGCGTTGATATCAGTGATCCGGACGCTTGTCCGGGCAGCCCGCGTCGCTACGGGATTCAGTCGGACCGTCACTCTCGGGGTCTTCTGCCTTGTATCGAACTTCGCTATTGCAGCAGCGACATACCATCCTTTTGGCGTCCTACAGTGGAACCTCATCCTCGGGTCGCTCGTTGGAGTCGGCTTGGCGTGTTCCTACGGCAATCAACAGGCGGGGAAGATCGAACGCGCGCAAGCGCCTAAACAGCGCAATGCTATCGACGCCTAGCCACAACGACACTCACTAGACTCGTATCGGCGGTCGTCGGCAGAACCCTCTTCTCGAGCCAGGTACCAAGTCGGCTCGCTGTGGCGGAGAATGACAGAAACGGCGTGACCCGCCCGAAGTGTCGCACGTCGACTCGGTCGAAGACGTCTCTAAAGTCGTCTACCCGCTCAGCAGTCATCAGCAAGTTGTCGCTCCAGCCACGTCTCGTCAATCGACGGTACGCGCGGTGGATCGCTCCGCCACGGCCGTTTTCAACGGCTATAAAGAGGCCTCCGGGTCGGAGGACCGAGCGGACCCATCGCAGCCATGCGACATACGCGTCGCGGGTCGTAACGTTCGCCAGTACGCTCTTCATGAAAACGGCGTCGTACTCGCCAGCCAACGATGTCGTATCCGTTGCAGCGCACACCCGGAAGTCGACGAGCGTGGCGACATCGAGTGCCGCGGCGTTCCGGTCGGCGTCCCGTTTGTACTCAAGGCGCGTGTCATATCCCGTCACATGGACGCGGTAGGTCGCGGCGAGGTAGCACGCCATCAACCCGCTGTGATATCCCACCTCTAGTACGGACGAGCCGGGGATCAACACATCTTGTGCCATTGCCAGAGCGCACTCGACTGCCGGCAGCCAATCCCGAACGCGCCATTCCACAGCACGCTCCAACGTCGCCTTCTCGCGCGCCACGGCCAAGCTAGGCGGCCAAACGCACGGCGTTCAGTGCCGGGGTCACGGTACGCAATTGGGGCTGCACGTCCCGATCAAGGCCGTGGCCGAGCGGCCCATATCGCCATGCATCTTCGTCGGCCACGAGCAAGCCCAGCGCGCATATCGGGATCGTTTTCGAGAACCTCCTTCGGTCCGGCATAAGTGTCCGACCAGGCGAATGCGATCACGGCCGAGGCGCCAGCCCGACAGAATGCCGTGGTGGACGTCTCGACGTCCGCGTCGGTCGGGGTCGGCGTCGGACGGTGCTTGTCGACAGGATGCGAGAACGTTTGTGGTGTACCGACGAGCGGTTCACGACCAGGGTCCCAACCGAGCTTCGAGAGCAGCGCGCGGCGCGCGGGCAACAGCCGCGCCATGGACCAATCGACATTGTCGTCGCGACTACCGGCGGGAGGAGCGGGATAGAGGGCGACAGCATCGCATGCGTCCGGCGAGAAGTTCACCCCGATACGCTCAAATGCGCGGTCGCCCGTCTTCAGCTTTCCATTCAACTGCCGGACGTCGAGCATCCCGCCAAACGCGCACAGCGTAGGGATTCGTAAGCCCGCTTCGTCGATTAGGCCGCGAACAGTGATCAAGAGATCGCGAATGTTTCCCGGATAGTCGTCAACTAAGTAAAACGCGGCGACGAGGCTGGGGTCGACGTCGCTTAGATGCTGCCGGACCTCGGCCAAAAGCGCCGCCTTGGACTGTGCCGGTAGAGCACACGGATCAACGGACTGGATGCAGCGCTGCGGGCGCACATAGCGATAGATCGCTTGCTCGATGAACGTATCGACGTACGTGAAGCCGTGGTCGGCAAACGACCGAGCCAACAATGGGTTCGGCGGTGCATAGTTCAACGCGAGGTCGAGACCCGCCTGGCTCGCCGCCGCGACACTGTCGACGTTGTAAGCGCCGACCCTGTGGACCAGTCGGCTGTAATCGCGCGGCGGCCGGGGCGACATCGTCGTCGGCGAGATTGAACGCTCCTGGCTGGGCGGCGGTTGCTCGGGCGCGCGCGAAGGAATTGACGCGACGCCAAGCGGTGTCCGCCCTTGAGAGCGAACAGTCGACGTGTCGGGCAACGAGCGAGCACCTATATCGCGGTCTGTTGGCCCGGCCGACCGCCGCCCTGTGAATGCTGACACGAGGCCCGCTGCGACAAGGACAGCGACTGCTACAAAGAGACCCCCGGAAACCTTGCGAGCAATCATCGTTGCACAGCCCGTGCGTCCCACCGGACGCGCACAACGGATCGGGGGGGTCCGATTAGAGGTCAACGTCGCCCCGTGCACCTTATGGCACCTCGGCACATCACGCCGCGCGTCCCTGGCGGAAGTGAGCAGGGATGGCGGTGGGAGTGTCGGCGTCTAGCGCCATCCCGCGGGGTACGACGATTGCCGGTCAACCCGCCTCGACCGCGTCCAGCACCAGGTAGGAAGGTGAGCGCGCAGAGGGATTCTG
>CADDZP010000150.1 GCA_902812475.1 Actinomycetota bacterium
GTCGGGCCCGGGTCGGCGCTGCTGGCGGCGGCCGTGGTCAACGGCCTCGCTTACCTCGTGGTCGCCATGACCTCCAACGCCTACGTGGTCGGCGTCATGGGCGCCGTCGGTGGGCTCGTCGGTGTCACCTGGAACGTCGTCACCGTCTCCCTGCGCCAGGCCATCATCCCCGACGAGCTTCTCGGCCGCGTCAACAGCGTTTACCGCTTCCTCGGCTGGGGGATGATGCCGATCGGCGCCGCCCTAGGAGGGGTCGTCGCGTCCGTCTTCGGCCTGCGCGCCACCTACTGGATCGGCGGCGCCGTGCTGGTTGCGATGGCGTTGGTCACCTTCGCGACTGTCAGCAACACGGCGATCGCCGATGCCCGGGCGGCCACCGATTAGAAGCCGGTCGGCGCACCATCCGTGAAGGTAGCCGTGGAAAGCGCGTTCCCCGCCAGGTCGGTGATGCCCGATGCGGGCGTGTACACCTGAGCCTTCGTCGCCACGCCCGTCCTGAGCGTGCCCGAGGCCGGCGCCCCGAGCGTGATCGTCAACGTGTTGGTCGCGGGGGTCCACGTGATCGTGGAGTTCGTGAACGTGGCCGTGGCGCTCGTGTAGTCGCCCGTGATGTTCGAACCGAAGTTGAACGTGCAGGTCGGGGTCGAGACGGTCAGCGGGTCGTTGCCCTTGTTGTTCGTGATCGTCACCGTGACATTCGACAGGGCCTGGGTGCCCGAGTTCGTCCACGCCGAGCACAGCGTCGCGGCGTTGAGTTGCTCCGAGAACGTGAACGTGGCGGTGTCGCCTGCGTCCGCCTTGCCAGCCAGACCCGAGCCGTTGGCCAGTTTGGCGCTTGTCACCGCCGGCGGTGTGGTGTCGATGGTCACCGCCACGCTGTCGCTCGACGGGGAGACGTTGCCGGCCGCGTCGGTGGCCCTGGCCGTGATGGTGTGGGCGCCCTGGGCCAGCGTCGACGCGGTGATCGAGTAGTTGCCGCCGGTCGCCGTGCCGGAACCCACCTGGGTGGCGCCGTCGAAGATCGTCACGGTCGCGCCGGCCTCGGCCGTTCCGGTAAACGTCGGCCTGGCGTCGTTCGTGATGTTGTCGCCGGCCACGCCCGAGTCGCTGGCGGCCGAGAGAACCGGCGTCGACGGGGCGGTCGGGGCCGTGCGGTCGACGGTCACCGTCACCGTCGACGACGTGAACGTGTTGGCGGCATTGTCCTCGGTGATCACCCGGAGGTCGTAACTCCCGCCGTCGGTGAGACCGGTGGTGTCCCACCTGACCGAGTACGGACTCGAAGTGTCGGTTGCGATCGTCGTCCACGAGTTGGCGCTGTGGACGGAATACTGGAACTGGGCGGTGAAGACGCCGGCGGTGACGTCAGCCGAGTTCGACGTCACGGTCGCGGACGGCCCGGCGAAACCGTTGGACGGCGCTGTGATCGAACCCGTCGGGTTGGTGTTGTCGACGGTGGCGCTCGTCGAGCCCGGCGAGACGCTGTTGCCCACGTTGTCGGTCAGCGTCCCGCCGTAGGTCTTTGCTCCCGCCGTCAGCGGGTTGTCAGCCGTGAGCGCCGCGCTGCGGTAGTTGTACGTCGTCGCCCCGACGGTGTAGCTGCCCGCCACGAGCGGTACCGCCGTCTGGCCGGACGTGAAGCTGCTCACGTTGACCGTGATGCTCGCGATGCCGCTCGCGGCGTCGCTCGCCGCCACGTACACGTAGTACTGGCCACCCTGATGGATGAACCCCTGCGTGGTCGTGTTGTCGCTCGGTGCAAGTGCCCCCGCCGTCGCCGTCGGCGCGGCGTTGTCGTAGGTGATCGTGACCGTCTGGTTGCCGGTGCCGGTGCCCGCGCCGTCCGTTGCCGTGATCGGTGTCACCGAGCTCGACGCATTGGCGGTGGTCCACGTGTAGGTGGCTGCGTTGGTGCCGAGCGACCGGCTCCAGCCCGTCGGGGCGAGGGGGAAGCTCGACGACGAGATCGCCGACTCCGGGTCGGCAGCGGTCACCGTAAAGCTCCTGGAACCGCCCGGGTTGTTGAAGTACACCGTCGTCCCGGTCGTGTAGATGTTCGAGCCGGAGGTGGTGATCGTGAGCGTGGGGGCTGAAGTGTCGACCTTGGCAACGTTGGCCGACGTGTACGTCCTCACGTTCCCGGCGTTGTCCGACACGACGTACTGGTACTCATAGCAGTTGCCGGTCGACACGCCCGTGTCGGCATACGGCGAGCCCTGGCCAGCGGAACCGACATTGCCGAAGGACCCGAAGGTGCCGCAGCTGCCGCCCGTCAGCGTCGCCGACGCCCGCTGCAGCTGGGTCGTGGCGGTGGCGATGCCGGATCCCGTGTCAGTGCCGGTCGAGAACGTGACCGAGACGGATGCGGTCGTGAAGTAGCCGTCGGTGTACGTCACCGATCCGCCCGACGGGGCGGTGTTGTCAACCGTCGTCGACACGACGTTCGACGAGCCGGTGTTCCCGGCATTGTCGGTGGCGACCGCTTGCACCCGGTAGGTGCCGTCGACCGGTTGGCTGTTCCACGTGACAGAGAAGTTCGACCCCGCCGAACTCGAGCCGATCAACGTGCTCGGGGTGCAGCTCGCGCCCGAGCAGTAGTAGTAGGCGACGGACGCCACGCCGGAGGAAGCACCGTTCACCGTCGGGTCGGTGGCGACGTTCGTCAGGGCCTGGCCGTTCTTGATGAAGCTCGGAAGGCTGAGGCTTGCCGGCGTCGGGTTGGTCTTGTCGATGTGAACAAGCGTGCCGGCCGTCTTCACAGCCTCCGTGTTGCCGACCGTGTCGACCGAGAAGTACTTGATCGTGTAGACGCCGTCGGTCGACAGCACGATCGAGGTGCCCTGGGAGGAGCTTGTCGTCGGCGTGGAGCCGTCGGTCGTGTAGTACGTGGCGGCCACGCCCGAGCCGCCCGAGTCAATAGGCGTGAGCGTCACCGTCTTGGTGCTGTTGAACCAGCCCGACCCGACCGACGCCGTGTCGTCGGTGGTTACGGGGGCCGTGTTGTCGACATTGAAGGTGTTGCTCGTGGCCTGCGAGCCGCTGCCGCCCACGGCCACGATCGTGTGGGACCCCTGAGCGGTACCAGCAGGCACCGTCACCGTGAAGGCGCTGGCCGAACCGCTGCTGTTCACGGCGCTGACGCTGCCGGTCATCGTCGTCCCCGCCGCGCTGTCCAGGTGGAAGGCAACCGTCTCGTTGTTCTTGAAGTGGGCGATCGAGCCGCCAGTCACGCTGCCCGTCGCCCTGACCTGCTGGCTCGCCGTGACGGAGAACGAGGCGGCTACGACGCTGGCCGACAGGCGGCCGCTCTCCGTCCCGGCCCACAAGGAGATCTTGGGGGTGACCGCGTAGTACCAGGTACCGGCCGGGACGCTCTGCTCGGTGCAGGTGAGGGCGGCAACGGTGCCGCTGCACCCGCCGGTCGCGGCCGTCGGCGTTCCACCGGTCGAGACGCTGTAGCGATTGATCGTGTAGCCGCCGATGGCGGCGCCGGACGCGGTCGTCGTCGTCGTCCAGTTGAGCGTGACGTCCTGGCCGTTGATCCCGGAGAGGGTGGGTGTGTTGCCGGCCTGGATCGAGTCGGCGACAGCGGCCGCCGGGTTGCTGCCGTCGGTGGAGCTCCAAAAAGCGAAGGCGGCACCCGCGAAGACGAGTGCCGCAACGGCGATCCCAGCGAAGACAAGGCCACGGCGGCCCCGACGACCCGCGAGGCGCTTCATTCGCTGTGCACGACGACCGAGACCGGGATGCTGAACGTCGCACCCTGGCAGGCATTGACCGAGCCTGTGCTCATCGATGCCGCGCCGGTGAGGTGGACGAGCGAGGACCCGGCAGGGAGCGCGATATTCGGATTCGACGGCGGGCTGAAGGTGACCCCCGTGGTGGTGCAGCCGGAGTGGGAGGCGTCGACGGTGATCGTGCCGTTCCCGCTGATGCTGAAGAGCTTCACCGAAAAGGAGTTGGGGTTGTTGATCCGGAGGATGACGTCGGTCGCCGGGCCGCCCGGGTACAGCTTGGAGTTCGGGGCGTCGCCACCGACAAGGGCGGACACCGTGACGGTCTGCATGGTCCCGGTGTGGGCGCTCCCCGTGGCGTTGGCCGTGGCCGTGTTGTAGGCCCAGGCGATCGCCGCACTGGCGAGCACGCCGGCGACGACCGCAACTGCGAGCCAGCGCGGCAGAGCGGCTGCACTCAGCCGCTTCTGTTCGCTATGCGCTCCTCGCATTCGGACTCCCCGGTCCTCGCGCTCTCAACGCACAAAATGCCGACGCAGCGCCGGCACCTTGTCTGTCAGTGATTGCAGCTCGTGGGGCCGGACCGCCGTCCGGCCCCACGGCTCAGAAGTCGCTCCGTCAGCCGACGGTGACGGTGACGTCCGGCGTGACGCCCTGGCAGGCGTTCTGGTTGCTGTTCGACTCGTTCAGCACCACGCTGACGGTGCCCGTCGTCGAGCCGTTCTTGGCAATCGAGGCGTTGAACCCTGACAACGGCGTGCCGGCCGTCGCGCTGTACCAGGAGGCGAGGCAGCCTGCGTGGGCCGTGCCGCTCTCGGTGACGGCGCCACCCGTGTCCGAAACGACAGTCGCGCTGGCCGAGGTGAGCGCCTGGTCGCCGCTGCCGTTGTTGGTCACGGTGTAGGTGCCGGTCTCAGTGCCGCTCCCGGGGTACACGGGGCCGCCCGAGAAGGCGCCAAGGGTGACCGACCACGATGTGGTCGAACCGGTGTGGGCCGGGCTGGACGTCGAGGTCGCCGAGCCGCCGGTGAAGTAGGCGTAGGCGGCCATACCACCGCCGGCGATGACCGCTGCCGCCGCCGCTGCCGCCACTCGCTTCTTGGTGATGAATCGCATGGGGTCGAATCCCTTTCGCTTCTCTCGAACTTCCCGCCGGTCCTGTCCGGCTCTCCCTCGTGTTTCGGGCGCGGCAGTTCGCAACTTGAGTTGCGGCAAGGGCCATTTCTGAAATGCCCACGTGGAGGCCGATCGGCATCGGCCACATGGCGGATGCTGTCGGGCGGTGGTCAAGCACCGTTGCGTCTCGGTCGATGTGAGGCACGTGATCACCGCAGCGGCGTATTACGTAACAGACGTGGGAACTGATCCGGTATTGGAGGCCCTTGACGGGCTCGTGCGCGCCCTGCGTGAGAACCGGTCGCGCATCGAGGCGACGATCGAACGCGCTGAGCGCATCCGGGAGCAGCGGGAGCAGGGGATGAGCTACCGAGAGATCGAGTCGGGCGTCGACCGGCCGCTCATCGTCGAGCTCACCCGTGACAACCTGGCCGCCCTGGTCGAGGCGGGTAGCCGCCTACGCCGGGCCGAGGCCCGGGCCCTCCATGCCGAGGGCATGACGATGGAGCAGATCGCCGAGCTGTTCGGCGTCACCCGCCAGCGGGTGTCGGCCCTCCTCCGGGGACGGGAACAACCGCCCGACGCGTAGGAGAACCGGACGCCGCTCAGGCGGCGTCGAAGACCACGTGTAGAGCAGGCGGTGACCGGAACGGCAGGCCGCGGATCTGGGGCAGCGGATGCGCCGGGTCCAGCCGCAGGTTTGGCAGCCGCGTGAGGACGGCGTCGAGGCCGACGCGCAGCTCGAGCCGGGCCAGGTGCATCCCCAGGCACTGGTGGTGGCCCGTGCCGAAGGCCACGTGGGGCTTGGGCAGCCGGTGCGGGTTCCACGCATCGGCGTCGTTGTAGATGGCCTCGTCACGGTTGGCCGAGCCGACGAGGGCGAGGATGCCCGCGCCCTTGGGGATAGGACAGGCGTCGATCGTCGTCTCGGCGGTGGTCTCCCGGTTGACCATCGTCACCGCCGTCTCCCAGCGGAGCGTCTCCTCGATCACGGCGGGAAGCAGACTGCGATCGTCGAGCACCTCGGCCAGCACGTCGGGGTGAGTCAACAGAGCAACGAGCGAGTTGCCGAACATGCGGTAGGTCGTCTCGGCGCCCGCCGGCAACAGCAGGCGAAGGAATCCGTAGAGGTGCTCGTCGTCGAGCGTTCGCCCGTCGACCTCGGCGCACACGAGGTCGCTGAGGAGGTCGTCCTTCGGGTTCGCCCGGCGATCCTCGACGATCGGCTGGAGGTAACGGGTCATCGCCTGGGACGCAGCCCGACTGCGCTTGGGGTCCCGAGGGCCGAGGTTGATCTCGTCGGCCCAGACCTGGAACTGGTCGTAGTCCTTCAGGGGGACGCCGATGATGGCGGCGATGACCTGCACGGGAAAGCGGGCGGTCAGGTCCTGGACGAGGTCGGCCTTGCCCTTGGGGGCGATGTCGTCGAGCAGAGCGTGGACCGAGGGAGCGATGACGTCGGTCTCCCATCGCTCGAGGGCGGACGCCCGGAAGGCGGCAGCGACGAGGCTGCGGTACTTGCGGTGCTCGTCGCCGTCCATGGCCAGGATCGTGCGGCCCATGAACGGCCCCATGGTGTCGTCGTTGATCCGCGACGAGAACGTCTCGCCGTCGCGGAGGACGGTCTCGACGTCGGCCCGGCGGTGGACGATGTACATGTCCTCACGGCCAGCCCCGAGCGTGTGCTGCACCGGGCAGGTGCGTCGGCCCTCTGCCCACATCGGGTAGGGGTCGTCGACGTCGTCGAGAGCGGTGTAGAGCTCGGCGAGCTCCTCCTCGTCGATCTCCACGGGGGCGCCTCGCTAGCCGAGTCGCTCGATGACGGTGGCGTTGGCCTGGCCGCCGCCCTCGCACATCGTCTGGAACCCGTACCGGCCGCCGATGGCTTCGAGCTGGTTGAGAAGGGTGCCGGTGATGCGGACGCCGCTCGCGCCCAGGGGATGGCCGATGGCGATGGCACCGCCCCGTGGGTTGAACTTCTCGGGGTCGGGGACGAACTCCCGGGCCCACATCAACGGAATGGCGGCGAAGGCCTCGTTGCACTCCATGGCGTCGAAGTCCTCGATGCTGAGTCCGGAGCGGGCGAGGAGCTTGCGGGTGACGGGGTTCGGGGCGCTCAGGACCAGCACGGGGTCCTCGGCGCCGACGGCGAAGGCCCTGAACCGGGCCCGGGGCGTGAGACCGAGCTCCTGAGCGGTCTGGGCGCTCATGACCAGGGCCGCCGCCGCGCCGTCGGTCATCTGCGACGAGTTGCCGGCGGTGATGTCCTTGGCGGTGTCGGGCTCCCAGCTCTGGGCGGGCGCCAGCTTGGCCAGCGCCTCGAGGTTGGCTTCCGGCCGGATGCCCTCGTCGCGGTCGAGGGTCTCGCCGGTAAGCCTGCCGTCGGCGTCCTTGAGCGGGACGGGGAGCAGCTCCTTGGCGAAGTGACCGGACTGCGTGGCCTCGTGGGCCCGCCGGTGGCTCTCGACGGCGTACTCGTCCATGTCTTCGCGCGTGATCTTCCAGCGGTCGGCGAGGACCTGGGCGACGCGGAACTGCATCCACAGCTGGCCGTCGATGACGTCGAGGAAGTCCTTGCTGAACGGCCCCTCACCGCCCTGGGCGTTCGATGCCATCGGCGCCCGGGTCATGGACTCGACGCCGCACGCGATGGCGATCTCGTAGTGGCCGGCCTGTACGCCCGCGGCGACGAAGTGCAGTGCCTGCTGGGACGAGCCGCACTGGCGGTCGACGGTCGTGGCCGGCACCTGCCATGGCAGCCCCGCCGCCACCCAGGCGTTGCGGGTGACGTTGCAGCCCTGCTCACCGGCCTGGGTGATGCACCCGCCGACGACGTCGTCGATGCGCTCGGGATCGACGCCATTCCGCTCGAGCAGGGCCTTGAGGGTGAACCCCAGCAGGTCGGTCGGGTGCCAGGTGCTGAGGGCGCCCTTGCGCTTCCCGAAAGCGGTGCGCACGACGTCGACGATGACCGGTTCTCGAGGGTCCAGTGCAGGCGTCATTCCCTGACACGATAGTCAGGGAACTCGGGATTGACGCAGTTAGCAGACGCTTGATATAGTTAGCGACATGCCGATCACCGACATCACCAAGAACCTCGAGGACCAGGTACTCGGGGCCATCGCCATCGCCCAGGAGGTCGTCGTCGACGGCCTCGGCCACGCGCTG
>CADDZP010000151.1 GCA_902812475.1 Actinomycetota bacterium
AGGTAGAGCCGCTCCGGCGACTGCGGTGGCAGCAGGGATTCGAGCGGGACAGGTTCCAAACTCGCTGTTGCCTTGTCGCTAGCGTCGTCCTGCAACTGCGCCCCCATCGTTCTTCGTGAAGCGCGCAGGTGACGCGGCGCCCCTCAACGAGACTCTAGGTCGCCGCGTGCAGGCTGCCCGCCGAAGCGGCGTTGGTACGCTCGACCTTCGTGGACCTCGAAGCCCTGAACAGGCGTGTGCCTGACGGGCTGGCGACGCCGCGTGAGCGTGGAACGGTCCATGGCGCGTACGACGGGTCGCGTCCCGAGGTTGCCGCCCTCGTCCCGCCGACGGCTCGGCGCGTCCTCGACCTCGGCTGCAGCAGCGGGCAGTTGGGCTTGGCCCTGGCCGACAAGGGCCATGAGGTGGTCGGGATCGAGTCGGATGGCGAGCTGGCCGACCTTGCTCGTTCGCGGCTCGGCCGAGTTGTTGTCGCCGACGCGGACGCGTTGGCGCGCGACGGTGCCGATCCGGGAGGTCCGTTCGACTGCGTCATCGCCACCAACGACCACAGCGTGTACGCGTGCCGCACGTTTGGCACCGACACGACCATGACGCCGTCGGGAGCGAGGAGTCCCGCAGCCCAACGAACCACCGACCACGGGTCGCGGAGATGCTCGAGGACGTCGGGATCTTCGACCGCACGCACCTCAGATGGTTCGCGGAAGCCAATCTGGCGGAGCTCTTCGACGGGACCGAGTTGAAGATCCGGTCCGTTGGCCGTGTCCGCCGGCTCCGGCCGTACCCGAGCCGGTGGAACCGCTTGGCTCCGTGGATCGGAGACTGGGGAACCTTCCAGTTCCTCGTCGTCGCGGCTCGATCCTCGTAGAAATGGTGCGACCGGCCGCGCCGTGATCCGGCGCCTCCGCCAAGTGGCGACAGCGCTCCGGCGCACCTTTGTCGACGGGTTCCGGTCACCGGCCCGCATTCCGTTCGTCGTCCCGCCGGAGCGGATGCCACCGCCGCACACCGCTTTCGCCCGGTTCGGTCGCGGATCTCGCATCGAGGCGCCGCTGACCATCGACGGCGCCGCGGCCGTCGAGATCGGCGAGCAGGTCCTCATCGACGACGACTCGACCATCGTGGTCGAGGAGGCAGGAGGGGCACGACTGGTCATCGGCGATCGCACCCGGATCGGCCCGGGATTCGTCGCCGTGTGCGCGTGTGGCATCGACATCGGTGCGAACGTGGTCGTCGGCCGCTTCGCCGCAGTGACCGACAGCTGGGGTTGGGTCGGGCGCCGCGGCGCGAGCCCCGTCGACCCGCCAGGGGGCAGCGTGACCATCGGCGACGACGTCTCGATCGGTGATGGCGCAACTGTGGGACCCGGCGTCACCGTCGGACGGGGTGCGGTGATAGGCCCGGGCGCGGTCGTGTTGGACGACGTGGCCGAGTCGTCCACGGTCTTCGGAAACCCGGTGCCGGCGTGACGGCCCGGCGGCCTGGGATCGGGGCGTGGCGGCATGTCGTCGCCGACGCCTACCACCGCCGCAGGACGGCCGCCGTCGCGGCCCGCATCCTCACGCCCCCGCCCCCGCGCCGCTTCGGCGCCTTCGGGCAGGGGAGCTACATCACCCCGCCTGCCCGCGTGATCTCCCCCGAGCACATCCACCTCGGCGAAGACGTGCTGATCATGGAGTACAGCTACCTCTCCGTTTTCGCGGTCGTGCCCGGCCACACACCCCGACTGACGATCGGCGACCGGACCAACGTCGGCCCGCACGCCACGATCGCGTGCGTGGGCGAGGTCACGATCGGCGAGGACGTCATGACCGCGCCGCGCGTGTTCATCGGCGACACCTATCACCGTTATCAGGACCCCGAATTGCCTGTGCTCGTGCAGCCGATGGCGACGCCCGAGCCGGTCGTGATCGGCAGCGGGAGTTTCCTCGGTATCGGCGCCGCCGTCCTGATGGGAGTGGAGCTCGGTGAGCATGCGTATGTCGCAGCGGGCTCGGTGGTGACCGAGGACGTCGAGCCGTTCACGCTGGTCGTCGGGAATCCGGCCCGCGCCGTCCGCCGTTGGGACGCCCGCGGTGAGGAGTGGGTGAACCTGTAGTTGTCTTCGTCGGTGCGCGATGACTTTTGGGCCGATGTCCGCGACGATGACCAGCCGTGGACGAGGCCGCCGCCGCAATTGCGCACCTCTACCGGCGAGCCGGTTTCGGCGCCGGCCCGGCAGAGCTGGACGCCGCCACGGCGCGGGGATATGAGGCGACGGTCGACCACCTGCTCGATCTGGACGTGGCCGACACGGCGGCCGACGCGGTCGCTGTCCCGCCTCTGACCCAGCCCGAGCCACGACTACCGGTCGGCGCCGCCGCCCGGAAGTCCCGTCTGGACACGCTTCGGCGCGAGGGCAATGCGCTCGTCGCCTGGTGGCTCCAGCGCATGGTCGTCGCCACCAACCCACTCCGCGAGAAGCTCACGCTGTTCTGGCACGGCCACTTCGCGACGTCGCTGACCAAGGTCGGCTATCCGTCGCTGATGTACAAGCAGAACCAGCTGCTGCGCGCCCTCGGCCCCGGGAGTTTCGAGGACCTTGCTCAGGGTGTGGCCAAGGACCCGGCCATGCTCCTGTGGCTGGATGCGGCCTTCGACAAGAAGGGCCAGCCCAACGAGAACTTCGCACGTGAGCTCTTCGAGCTGTTCACACTCGGCCTCGGCAACTACACGGAGACCGACGTCAAGGAGGCCGCTCGGTGCTTCACGGGCTGGGCGCTCGACCGCCAGACCGGGATGTTCACGTTCCAGCCCGGTTTCCACGACGGTGGCACCAAGACCGTGCTCGGCACCACAGGATCGTTCGGCGGGGAAGATGTGATCCACCGGGCCGTGCACCAGCCGGCGTCGAACCGGTTCGTCGTCGCCAAGGTCTGGAGCCACTTCGCCTGGCCCGTGACGCCGGACGACCCGATCGTCGGCGCCCTCGTCGGCTTTTACGGCGCCGACCTCAACGTGCGCAACCTGATGCGTGCCGTGTTCCTCCACCCCGAGTTCCAGTCGCCGCAGGCCCGGACGGGACTCGTCAAGCAGCCCGTCGAGTACATCGTGGGCGCGCTGCGCGCCCTCCATCTCCCTGCATCGGATTCCACCCTGCCGGGGATCCTGACGGACCTGGGTCAGCTCCCGTTTTCGCCGCCGAACGTCGGTGGTTGGCCGCAGAACGGCTACTGGCTGTCGACGGCGTCGTCCTACGCCCGTCTGCGCTTCGCAGCGAGCGCCGTCCAGCGGGCCAATCTCACCGCCCTGGATCACGCCGCCCCGGCGGACCGACCGGACGCCGCTGCGCGTCTGCTTTCGGTCGCCGGTTGGTCACCGTCGACCGCGTCCGCACTGGCGACGCTGGCAGGTGACAGTCGCTCGCTGATGATCCTCGCCCTTGTCTCTCCCGAGTACGTCCTCAACTGATGCGCGCGGCATGGCTCGTCGACTGACCCGACGCCAGTTCCTCGCCGGTGCGGCCGGTGCTGGTGTCGCGGGGTACGTCGTCGCCACACATCCATGGGACGCGGTCTTCTCCGGGGCGTCTTCCGCGTCTCTCGACGGCAACGGAAAGCTCGTGGTCGTCACGCTCTACGGCGGCAACGACGGCCTGAACACCGTGGTCCCCGCCGCCGACGGTCGTTATCAGTCGGCGCGGGGGTCGCTCGCCTACCACCCCGACCAAGTCCTCGGCGTCGGCGACGGACTCGGACTCAACCCCAACCTCAAGGCCCTCAAGGGCGTTTGGGACCGACGGCAGCTGGCGATCGTCCGCGGCGTCGGCTACCCGAATCCCAATCGCAGCCATTTCCGTTCCATGGACATCTGGCAGAGCGGCGACCCCGGCGGGACGTCGCTCTCCGGTCCACCAACGGGCTGGTTGGGCCGGTGGCAGGACGCCACGGGCGCCGATGCGCTGCGCAGTTTGGCCGTCGGCGCGACGGTCCCCCGGCTCTTGGCCGGCGAGAAGACGTCGGCCTCGGCGGTGCCTGCGGGTCGGGCGACGTTCCCCGACAACCGAGGCTTGCTTGCCGCGTACACCGCGATGAGCCGCGTCTCGTCCGCCGACGCGCCCTGGGCGGCGCGGGTGGCCCAGACGAACGCCGGCTTTCTGAGTGTCCAGCACGCGGTCCACGACGCGCTCGCCCACCAGCCTTCGAGCGACAGCGGCGGCACCAATCTCGAAGGCGCGCCAGCGGGCTCGACTGCGTCGGGCGGGCAGCTCGGCGGCCAACTCGATCTGGTCACCCGCTTGATGAAGGCTCGGCTTCCGACCCGGGTGTATGCGGTGAGCCTCGGCGGGTTCGACACGCACACGAGTGAACGCGACACCCACGACCGTCTTCTCGGGCAGCTCGATGCCGCCCTCGGTCGCTTCCTCGGGTCGCTGCACGAGGTGCCCGACGGTCAACGAACGGTCGTGTTCATGTACTCGGAGTTCGGGCGGCGGGTCGCCGCCAACGCCAGCGCCGGCACCGACCATGGCACGGCTGCGCCTGTCTTGGTTGCCGGCCCAGGCGTCAAAGGCGGGTTCTACGGCGACCAGCCGAGCCTGAGCGATCTCGACGACGGCGACCTTCGCTTCACAACCGACCTGCGGGCCGTGTACGCGACGCTGCTCGCCCACGTCCTCGGCGTCGACCCGACGGTGGCGGTAGACCGTCGCTTCCGCCCGATGGCGTTTCTTTGAGCAAGACTGTGCGGCGGAATGGAGGACTTCTTCTACTTCGACCGCGAGGCACTGCAGGAGCTCGGTCGCGCCCACCGCGACGAATACGACTCGGCCCGACCGTTCCCGCATGTGGTCATCGATGACTTCCTTCCCCCCGAGGTCGCCGATCGACTGCTCGACGAGTTCCCGGCTCCGGGGACGATTCCGTGGGAGCTGTACGAAGACAGGGGCAAGACCAAGAAGCTGGCCGCAGAGAGCCCGCTGGTCATGTCGCCGTACACCCGCCATGTGCTGGCCGAGTTCAATTCCGGGTCAGCGGTCGAGTTTCTCGAAGCGCTGACCGGGATCGAGGGCTTGATTCCCGACCCCTACTGCGTCGGCGGCGGCCTCCATCAGATCGAGCGAGGCGGGTTCCTCAAGGTGCACGCCGACTTCAACCGCCACCCCAGACTGCGGCTCGACCGCCGCCTGAACCTCCTGCTTTACCTGAATCGCGACTGGGACGACGCCTACGGAGGACACCTCGAGCTCTGGGACGCCGCCACCAAGACCTGCGTGAAGAAGGTGCTTCCGACGTTCAACCGCTGCGTCGTCTTCAGCACCACCGACGAGGCCCTGCACGGCCATCCCGATCCGCTTGCGTGCCCCGAAACGCGCACGCGCAAGTCGATCGCTCTGTACTACTACTCGAGCGGACGACCGGAAGAGGAGCGATCGGCGGCCCACACCACGCTCTACGAGGGTGCTTCCCTCTCCGAGCGCGTCCGCCGGTCGTGGCGCGGCCGGGCAAAGCAGTTCGTGCCGCCCATCGTCGTCGACGCCGTCAAGAAGCGCCGTCGGTGACACCCGCCAAGGCGCGGGCGGTGGCCGCGGCGCGCAAGGCGCGGAACATGGCGTGGCAGGCTCGCCGGCGCGTACGTCCGAACGCGAGCCCGTACGCCAACGGGGCGCTGAACCACTGGGATGCCGTCAACGCCACGTACACCGAGCTCCGCGCCCAAGGGCTCGACCGCCCGAACTACATCTGGTCGGTGCTGCATGTCGCCGACATCGCCCGCTACCTCCAGATCCCTCGGTTCTCGGTGCTCGAGTTCGGCGTCGCCGGCGGCAATGGCCTCGTGGCCCTCGATCGGCTGTCCGACGCCGTCGGCGACCTGCTCGACGTCGAGATCGAGGTCTACGGCTTCGACACGGGCGCTGGCCTACCCCCGCCCCAAGACCACCGCGATGCCCCCTACATCATGGACCCCGGCGATTTTCCGATGCAGGAGGACCAGCTTCGGGCGAGGCTGCGACGAGCCGAGCTCGTTCTCGGCATGGTGGAGGACACCGTCGGCACATTCCTGCAGGGGTCAGCGGCGCCCGTCGGGTTCATCGCCTTCGACCTCGACTTCTATTCGTCGACGGTCGGCGCCCTCAAGGTCCTCGACGCGCCGGCCGAGCGGCTGTTCCCGAGGGTCCTCTGCTACTTCGACGACGTCCTCGGTTACCCGTGGGGCGACTGCAACGGGCCCCGCCTGGCGATGGCGGAGTTCAACGCCGCCCACACCGAACGCAACATCTCGCACCTGCCCGGCATGAAGTGGTCGGTGCCGGCCCGCCAGTTCAACTCCCGCTGGGCCGAGTCGATGTACCTGGCCCACGTCTTCGACCACCCGCGCTACAACGACGACGAAGGCACTGCCCTCACGAGGCGTCTCGACCTCGACTGAACGGGCGATCTCCCTCTTCAGGCCGCACGACAGCCGAGGCGTGGATAGGCAGGAGGTGGCGCAGCTCGGCCGCGACCCGGCGCCGCCGGTCGCCCTCGGGACCGGCAGCGGGTCCGCGCAAGCGGTTGCCGGCAACGTGCAGGCACGCGCCCGCGGCATTGATGGCTGCCATGGCGCGGGCGTGGCCGCGCCCATGCGTTCGAGCGTCGAAGTCGTAGACGCCTCGCAGGTAGCGCGGCCGCGGCACGTCGCCCCACGCCTGGGCCCCGCTGGCGTTGCCCACGTGCGTGATCCTGACGTCGGGCTCCAGGCAGACACTCCAGCCGTCCGACTCGAGCCGCCAGCACAGCTCGATGTCCTCGGTGTAGATGAACCACCGCTCGCTGTACGGCGGCCGGCCGGCCAACGCCTCCCGCTTGATGACGTGGACGGCGCCGATCGCCCAGTCGACGGGCCCGGCCGTGTCGTATGGATGGGCTCGCGACGCCGACGCGTACCACCAGCGGCGGGCGACCCGTTGCCGGAGGCGGTCGGGGACGAACGAGTCGATGGCGGCAGAGCGCAGCGACGGGAACGGGTACACCGAGTGCTGGACGGAGCCGTCCGCGTTCAGCAGCTGTGGAACCACGAGCCCGACCTCGGGGCGAGCGCGCAACCGGCGGACGAGCGTGGCCAGCGACCCCGCCGGCGGATCTGTGTCGGGGTTGAGCGCGATCAGCACCGGTGCCTCGGTGGCACCGAGAGCTCGGTTCATGCCGCGGGCGTAGCCGACGTTGGCGGTGTTCGGGACGACCTCGACCCCAGGATGGCGCCGGGCGACGGCAACACTTTCGTCGTCCGACGCGTTGTCGACGACGACGATCTCGGCGTCGAGGTCGTCCAGGGCCGCGGGCAGGCTGGCGAGGCAGCGCTCGAGCAGCTCGGCGGTGTTCCACGAGACGATGCCGACGCGGACGTCAGGCGGGACGCGACGGTTCACGCCCGGTAGCCGAGGACCTCCACCAGATCCCCGGTCATGGCGCGGAACGCCTCGTGGTGCTTCGGCTCGAAGAGCTCCTCGTGCCGCGACGGCGACTTGCGATAGTGCGATTCTGCGCCCGACCCACGCCGCTCGAGGTCGCGCTGGCGCAGCTCGTCCCGGGACGTGTCACGAATCACGCGCGCCATGTCTGCGTCATCGAGTGCGACGCAGCAATGGCGCAGGAGCCGTGCGACCTCGATCTCGGGCCGATCGCGGATGTCCTCGAGTCGGAAGAAGGCGACCTCCGGCTCGTCCACGCCGACCCACGTCCTCATACCGAGGAGCTGCGGTTCGAGCCAGTCCATCGAGAACAGCAGCCCGTCGCTGACCGACCGGGCGCGTAGCTCTCGGCGGAGGTCGGCGATCGGACCGCCGAGCCGGTGGGTGTCTCGCACCGAGAAGTACCAGGACACGATGACGTCCCGCGGGTCACGAGCGACGTAGAACGTGCGGTACGGACGCCTCTTCCGGATGGCTGCGTACTCGGGATACGGGAAGTAGATGCCCGGCACGTAGCAGTATGCCGGGAACCGTCGCCTGAAGCCGTGCCCGCCGAACACCACCTGCGGATATGTCGCCAGGCC
>CADDZP010000152.1 GCA_902812475.1 Actinomycetota bacterium
AGCGGATGCCCGCCTCGACGTCGGCGATCGACCCGCCGTCGTCGCTCAGCACCTTTGCCACCACCACAGACGCATCCGGGGCGACGCCCGCGATGCCCCTCCCGTTGTCCTTGGCTGCCGCAGCGATGCCGGCCATGTCGGTGCCGTGGCCGGTGTCGTCGAGGCCCGACCCGCTGCACTGTCCCTCGTCCCCACCCGTGTTGAGGCAGTCCGTGGCGGCCACCACCTTGCCGGCCAGGTCTTCGTGGCCCCCCTGTACGCCCGAGTCGACGATGCCGATGCGCACGCCGGCGCCCGTCGACCATGCCCACGCCGCCGGGACGTGGAGCTGGGCCAGGCTCCACTGCGACGGGAAGAGCGGATCCCCGCTCGCCCGCGCCCGGGGGACGCGCCATCCGGCGATCGGCAACACGAGCGCCAGCAGCGCGACGAGCGCGACGCGTCGCCAGCGAATCCCCCCAGCGCTCCGGCCGTGCCCCGTCCCCAAGACAGCCATCGCGACCTATGGCTCATCGACCGGCACCCCGCGTGTTCGAGCGCGGTCGCTGCGGGTGACACTACGCCCTCGACGGCGCAGCCGCTCCGCTAGCGGTGGGCCCAGGCGCTGAGGAAGTCGAGGGTGGCGATGCCCGCGTTGTCGGCGGCGATCTGCTTGTAGAAGAAGAACTGGAACGGGAACCCCGGCAGCATCAACGGGTCGCCGGCGCCGTCGGAGCCGGCCCGGAACCCGATGAACGGCACGGCCTTCTCGGTGGCGACGGCCGCGACCGCAGCCGTCTCCTCGTCCTGGGCGGCATAGCTGGTGTCGGTCTGCTGCGGGTTCTGCAGGTAGTCGAAGAAGAAGTTGGGGATGAAGGGCAGGATGCCCGGGACGAACCGCCGCGCGTCTTCGACGGTCCGCTTCTGCACCTTGCACGGCTCGCAGCCGAAGATGTCGCCGCCGTTGGGCACGCACGGGAGAGCACGCCCGGCGAAGGGATCGGACGTCTCACCGTCGCCGCCGACGGTCACGTCCGGTTGGTACGAGAGCGTCACCGTCTTCACCAGGTCGGTCGGCATGCAGGTGCATCCCGGATCACCCAGCGGGTTCGTGCGCTCGAGCTTGGGCGACGAGATCGGTGCCGTCTGCTGGGCGACGGCGAGCATGGTGGGGTCGGCGGCGTACCAGCTCTTGCGTGCGTCGGGCGTCCACCGGGTCGGAACGGCGACGTCACCGATGCGCTTCACCCCGGCCACGCCCGAGAAGACGACGCCCGCGATGCCGGGTTGGCTCTTGCACGTGAAGGTGTCGAAGGCGATGCGGGTCGTCTTGTCGGCATTGACGGGCCCGATGCCGGTCAGGGCCAGGACGACGTCGTTCCCGGCCAGCGTGCCGACGAAGAACTGGTGGCCGTCGACCTCGACGGTGCGGTCCACGTGTGCCGCCTTGAGCAACGGTCCGATCTCGGCCGGGAAGGCGGAGACCACGAGAAGGCGGGGAACGCACTTGTTCGCCTTCGCCCGCTTCGTCTTGGCGTCGGCCGTCCCCTGGACGCCGAACAGGGCGGCGGCGAGCACGCCGACGACGAGGGCGACCGCGAGCGGCCGCGGCACATGGCCCCTGATCCCCGACATGGCAGTCAGGGATTCGCCGTCAACCCCTACCGCTCCTGCTCGGTCGGTCGGATGAGGACCTCGTTGACCGCCGTGCGCCGAGGGCGGGTGACGATGAAGGTGATGGCGTCGGCGATGTCGTCGGCGATGTCGTCGGCCTCGAGCAGCTCGGTGTCGGCGAAGGCGTTCGCCTGCTGCTTCCACACTTCGGGACGGACATGCGTGGCCAGTTCGGTCTTGGTCGCGCCGGGCTCGGCGAGCGACCGGGCCGTGGCCGCACCGATGCCGCTGCTCGCCCGGTGACGAGGGCGACGGTTCCGTCCAGTCGTCCGCTCATCGTCCCGGTCTACCCGGGCCGTGAGGTCAGCCGCCGGTCTGCTGCCGTTCCTGGCTCTGCTGCTGGTTGAGCTGGGAGACTGCCGACTTCGCCTTGTTGACCGGGCCGCCGACGATTCCGCCCGAGTTCGGGTCGACGTTCGCACCCGGGGCCGGCATGGTCGTCGGCGCCGTGCCCGAGCTCTGCCCGCCCCCGCCGCACGCGCCCAGCGCGAGGACGACGAGCGCGGCCGCCGCTGCTGACGCTTTTCTCATGGAGTCGAGATCGGCGGATGGGCCGGAAAACCTGAGTGGTGGAATGGCCGCCATGGCTGTCGACGCCGTCGTCTTCGACTGGGGCGGGACCCTGTCGGTCTTCGTGGAGGCGGAGCTGGTCGACGCCTGGCGGATGGTCGCCCGTCACCTCGCTCCCGACCGGGAGGACGAGGTCACCGAGGCGCTCGTGGTCGTCGAGGAGGAGTTCTGGGCCACCACGGCGACCCATCAGCGCAGCGCCTCCCTCACCCAGCTGCTGGCGGCGGCGAGCGAGCGGCTCGGCCTCGACACCGCCGAGGCCCTGCTGGAGGAGGCGGCGACCCACCATCTCGACGCCTGGACGCCGCACATCGTCCATGACCCCGACGCGGCGCCGACGTTGCGGGAGCTTCGCGAGCGGGGAATGCGCATCGGGCTCTTGTCGAACACCCACTGGCCGAGGACGTTCCATGAGCACTTCCTCGAGCGCGACGGACTGGTCGAGCTCATCGACGCCCGCCTGTACACGAGCGAGATGCCCTTCCAGAAGCCGCACCCGTCGGCGTTCCGGGCGGCACTGGAGGCGCTCGGCGTGCACGACCCCGGCCACGCGGTCTTTGTCGGCGACCGACCCTTCGACGACATCTCGGGGGCGCGAGGTGTGGGGATGAAGGCCGTGCTCCGGCCCAATCGTTTCCTATCCGATTCCGACGCCGAGCCCGACGCCGTGATCGACCGGCTCCCGCAGTTGCTGGAGCTGGTCGACCGCTGGAGCGCGTGACCTAGATTTCGCCGATGCAGATCGAAGAAGCAGGAGCGCTCGTCACCGGTGGGGCATCGGGTCTCGGTGAGGCCACGGTCCGGCGCCTGACGGCCCGGGGCGCGGTCGTCACCATCGTCGACCGCGACGCCGAGAAGGGCGAGGCCCTGGCCAAGGAGATCGGTCAAGGCACGCAGTTCGCTACCGCCGACGTCACCGACGAGGACCAGGTCCGGGCTGCCGTCGACCACGCCGCGTCCGCCGCGCCCCTGCGCATCGTCGTCAACTGCGCAGGCCTGGGTTGGGCCGGGCGCGTGATCAATCGGGATGGGAGCCCCCACGACCTGGGGCCGTTCCAGTTCGTGATCAACGTCAATCTGATCGGCACGTTCAACGGCATGCGCCTTGGCGCGTCGGCGATCTCCAAGACCGACCCGATCAACGACGACGGCGGGCGCGGCGTCATCATCAACACGGCGTCGGTCGCTGCCTTCGACGGTCAGATCGGCCAGATCGCCTACTCGGCCTCGAAGGGTGGCATCGTCGGCATGACGCTGCCGGCGGCGCGCGACCTTGCTCCCGTCGGCATCCGGGTGCTCACGATCGCTCCGGGGACCATGGACACGCCCCTGCTCGGTCTGCTGCCCGAGGAGGGCCGCCAAGCGCTGGCGGCGAACATCCCGTTCCCCAAGCGCCTCGGGCGCCCCGAGGACTTCGCCTCCCTGGTCGAGGGCATGGTCGAGAACGACTACCTCAACGGCGAGACCGTCCGCCTCGACGGCGCCCTGCGAATGCCGCCGAAGTAGCCGCGACCACGTCGCTTGTGCTGACTTGATGGCGCTCAGCGCGACCAAGTCAGCAATAGCTCGGGGGTCGCACACCGGGCGTAGGCTCGGAATCATGCGTTACGTAGATGTCGGTGGGGCGAGGATGTCGGCCATCGGGCTGGGCACCTGGCAGTTCGGGTCCATGGAGTGGGGGTACGGCAAGGAGTACCTCGAGAAGGACGCGATCGACATCGTCCACCGGGCCCTCGACCTCGGGATCAACGTGCTGGACACGGCGGAGATCTACGGCTTCGGGAAGTCCGAGCGCGCCGTCGGGCGGGCGATCGACGGCCGCCGGGACGACGCCTTCATCGCCACCAAGGTCTTCCCCGTGCTGCCCATAGCCCCGGTCGTGGAGCAGCGGGGACGGGCCAGCGCCAGGCGCCTCCGGGTCGAGACGATCGACCTGTACCAGATCCACCAGCCCAACGCCCTCGTGCCGCTGTCCCAGCAGATGGAGGGCATGCGGCGGCTGCAGCAGGCGGGCGTCGTGCGCCACGTCGGTGTGAGCAACTTCTCGCTCGACCGCTGGCGGGCCGCCGAGGCGGAGTTCGGCTCGCCGGTGATCAGCAACCAGGTTCAGTACAGCCTCGCCGTGCGGGCGCCGGACCGGAAGGGTCTGATGCAGCACGCGGCCGACAACGAGCGCATCGTCATCGCCTACAGCCCGCTGGCCCAGGGTTTCCTGGCTGCCAAGTACGACGCCACCAACGCCCCCGGAGGCGTGCGCGCCGCCAACTCGCTGTTCCTGCCCGAGAACCTGGAACGGGGCCACGAGCTCATCACCGCCCTGCGTGAGGTTGCCAAGACCCACGACGCAACCCCCGCACAGATCGCCCTGGCTTGGGTCATCAGACGCAAGAACGTGGTCGCCATCCCGGGCGCCAGCAGCGTCGCGCAGCTCGAGAAGAACGCGGCCGCCGCCGACATCGAGCTCACCGACGACGAGGACGCCCGGCTCACGACGGCGTCGGACAACTTCAACCCGATCAGCGGACCGCGGGCGCTCCCCAAGCTCCTGCGGAAGCGCCTTCCCTTCTAGCTGTCGGGCCGCTCACCACGTATCGACGCACGGCCGCTTCTTGCCGATGCGCGCCGGAGGCGGAGGTGCGCTCTCGAGGGCGGTCGAGATCCAGCGGCGTGAGTCGGCCGGGTCGATGACGTCGTCGATCTCGAAATAGGTCGCGGTGTTGAGCGCCTTGCCGTGCTCGTACATGCGAGCGACCATCTCGTCGAAGACCTTCTCCCGCTCGGCCTCGTCGTCGATGGCGTCGAGCTCGCGCCGGAAGCCAAGCTTCACGGCGCCCTCCAGCCCCATGCCGCCGAACTCGCCTGTCGGCCAGGCCACCGTGAACAGCGGCGCCTTGAAGCTGCCGCCGGCCATCGCCTGAGCCCCCAGCCCGTACCCCTTGCGCAACACGATCGTGAAGAAGGGCACGGTGAGGCTGGCGCCGGTCACGAACATGCGGCTGACGTGGCGGACGAGCGCCGTCTTCTCGGCCTCGGGTCCGACCATGATCCCGGGCGTGTCGGCGAGGAACAGGATCGGCAGGTCGAAGGCGTCGCACAACTGCATGAAGCGGGCCGCCTTGTCGGCGCCATCGGCGTCGATGGCTCCGCCCAGATGGGTCGGGTTGTTGGCGATCAGCCCGAGTGGTCGGCCTTCCACGCGGATGAAGGCGGTGACCATGCCGGGCCCGAAACCCGGACGGAGCTCCAGCACCGAGTCGCTGTCTGCCAGCGTCTCGATCACCGTGCGGACGTCGTAGGCGCGCAGACGGTTCTCGGGGATGACGTTGCGCAGGCCTGACTGGTCGACGCAGTCCCACCGATGCGACCGGCCCTGGAAGTACGAGAGGTACCGCTTCGCAACGGCGACCGCCTCGGCCTCGTCGGCGACGGCGATGTCGACGACGCCGTTGGCCGCTTGCACCGACATGGGGCCGATCTCGGTCGGTTCGAAGACGCCGAGGCCGCCACCCTCGATCATCGCAGGCCCCCCCATGCCGATGTTCGAGTTGGCCGTGGCGATGACGACGTCGCAGCAGCCGAGGATCGCTGCGTTGCCGGCGAAGCAGTAGCCGGAGTTGACGCCCACGAGGGGCACCAGTCCGCTGAGCCCGCCGAACAGGGCGAAGGCCAGGCGGTCGAGGCCGGAGACGCCCGCGCCGTCGGTGTCGCCCGGGCGTCCGCCACCGCCCTCGGTGAAGAACACGATCGGCAGGCGCAGGCGCTCGGCCAGTTCGAACAGGCGGTCCTTCTTGCGGTGGTTCTGCAGGCCCTGGGTCCCGGCGAGCACCGTGTAGTCGTAGGACATCACGATGGTGCGGTGGCCGTTGACCGAGCCGATGCCGCCGACGAGGCCGTCGGCCGGAGTGCGGGCGATGAGGTCGTCGACCGACCGCCGCCGCCGCTGGGCGGCGATCACCAGCGGCCCGTACTCGACGAACGACCCGGGGTCGCACAGGTCCTCGACGTTCTGGCGCGCCGTGCGCTGGCCGCTCTGGCGGCGCCGATCGACGGCGTCGGGCCGCCGCTCGTCCCGTGTGGCGGCGTGGCGCTCGACCACCTCGGCCAGGTCGCCCCGCTCCGCCGCTGGTTGGCGGTACCCGACGTCGTCATCACGACGGTTCGTACCGCCAACGCTGGGGTGGAGCCGCATGAGGACGTCGCCGGGGTACACGGTCTGGCCGGCGCTGACGACGATCTCGGATACCTCGCCGCCTTCGTCGGCGGCGATGACGTGCTCCATCTTCATCGACTCGATGACGAGCAGCTGCTGCCCGGCGTGGACCAGGTCGCCCGGGCGCACGTCGACCGACACGATCGTGCCCTGCATGGGCGCTTCAACGGCGGCGACGGCCATCGCTGAGCGAGGATAAGCGCATGCGATGGAACGGAGCAGTGGCGGTGGTGACGGGCGCGTCGCGCGGCATCGGCCGTGAGGTGGCCAAGATGGCGGCGGCCAAGGGCGCCCGTGTCGGGCTTGTCGCCCGGTCGAGCGGCGACCTGGAGGCGGTGCTGGCCGAGATCGGCGGCCGCGGCGCGATCGCCACGGCGGACGTGGCCGACCGCGAGCAGACAGACGCCGCGCTCGACCTGCTGAGCGAGCAGCTCGGCCCGGTCGACGTCCTCGTCAACAACGCCGGCATCGGCTCCTACGGGCGGGTGGCCGACATCCCCATCGAGGACTTCGAGCACGTCATGCGGGTGAACTACTTCAGCTGCGTGTACGCCACCAAGGCGGTGTTGCCGTCCATGCTCGAGCGCCGGCGTGGCCACATCGTCAACCTGGCGTCCATCGCCGGGCGCATCGGGACTCCGATGGAGGCGGCCTACTCGGCCAGCAAGTTCGCCATGGTCGGCTTCACCGAGGCGCTGGCCTTCGAGGTTCGCCCTCGCGGGATCGGGGTCTCGATGGTGAACCCGGGCCCGGTCGAGACCGACTTCTTCGACACCCGCGGCCACGCGTACGAGGGCAGCTATCCCAAGCCGGTGCCGGCCACGCGGGTGGCCGAGTCGGTCATCGAGGTCGTCGAGAGCGACGGGCTGGAGCGCGTGATCCCCCGCGCCCTCCGGCCTGCCGTCGTCTTCCGCCACATGGCCCCGCCTCTCTACCGGCGAGGTACGGCCAGGGTGATGGCCAAGCAGATCAACAGATGAGCGCCGCCGCCGCGCTCGGCGTGGCCGCGGGTGTCGCGCTCGCCGTCTGGCTCGCTGTCCTCGCCGTGCTCGCCGTGGCCACTCGGGCCCGGGATCCCGATCCGACGCCCGCCACCATGGACCTCGGCGGCGCCGAGCCACCCGCGGTCGTCAACCTGATCACGAAGGGCTGGGCGGTCGGGAAGGAGGCCGTGCCCGCCACCTTGATCGACCTGGCTGCGCGCAAGATCGTGGCCTTCGAACGGGTGGGGCCGGAGCGCTTCGTCGTGCGCGTCCCCGACCGCCGTCCGCCCGACCTCACGCCCTACGAGCGACAGATCTACGACCACGTGCGGGGCCTGGCCAGCGGCGGCGTCGTGCCCTGCGAAGCATTGACGACGGGGCCCGAGAACGAGTCGAAGCAGTGGTGGAGACGGTTCCAGACGGCGGTGTCGGCTGACGCCCGGCACCGGGGGCTCAGCCGGCCCCGGTGGGCGTCCGTCCAGTTGGCCGTGCTCGGCGTGGTTGCAGCGGCGCTGGCCGTCTTGGCGGCGGGCGCCTTCGCGGCGCTGCCGGCCCACTCTTCGTCGTCCAAGCACGACGATGGCGGT
>CADDZP010000153.1 GCA_902812475.1 Actinomycetota bacterium
CCCCGCCGGCACCGCGCCGACGACCGGGCCACGTCACTCGAGCACTTGCTGGCCGCCAAGGAGATCACCATCGTGTGCGGCTCGGGCGGCGTGGGCAAGACCACGACGGCGGCCGCCGCTGCCGCCATGGCCGCGGCGTCGCTCGGCGGCAGGGTCCTCGTCATCACCGTCGACCCGGCCCGGCGCCTGGCCAACGCCCTCGGCCTCGAGGGCTTCGGCAACGTCGAGAAACCGGTGCCGGCGGACTCGTTCAAGGCCGCAGGGGTCGAGCCGCGCGGCGAACTGTGGGCCGCCATGCTCGACACCAAGGAGTCGTGGGACGCGCTCGTGAACATGCACGCGCCGGACGAGGCGACGGCGCGACGGATCCTCGAGAATCCGCTGTACCAGAACGTCTCCGGCCGGTTCGTCCAGAGCCACGACTACATCGCCATGGAGCGGCTGTACGAGATCCACACCAGCGGCGACTACGACCTCATCGTCGTCGACACGCCGCCGACGAGGAACGCCATCGACTTCCTCGAAGCGCCCGATCGTATGGCCGACTTCTTCAGCAGCCGCTTCCTGCGCTGGCTCACGGCGCCCGCCCGGTCGCGCGTGGTGAACTTCGCGACACGGCCCTTCTATCAGATTGCTGATCGGGTCCTCGGGACGCAGTTCCTGCAGGACATCTCCGAGTTCTTCCTCAACTTCCAGACGATGTACGACGGCTTCGTGGAGCGGGCCCGTTCCGTCGAGCGCCTCCTTCACGACCGGCGTACGACGTTCATCGTGGTGAGCACGCTCGAGGCCGTCCCCGTGCGCGAGGCGGAGTACTTCATCGACGCCCTCGACGACCGCAGGTTCGCCCTGGGCGCGCTGGTGCTCAACAAGGTGCTCCCCGAGTACTTCCTCGACGAGGGCGCCACCAAGGTGGCCCAGCGGCTGTGTGGTGACGCACCACAGGTCGCCCACGCCGTCGACTCCCTGATCTCCAACCCGCAGCTGGCGGCGCCGGTCCTCCGTGAAGTGGGGGAGAGCTACCTGAACTTCCAGGTGGTGGCCAAGCGGGAACAGGAGCAGCGGTCGGAGTTGGCGAAGGTCCCCGAGGTGGTGGCCACCGTGCCCTACTTCGAGACCGACATCTACGACATGGCCGGCCTGCTGAACCTCGGCCTGCAGATCTGGGGGAGACATGACTGACACGGCGTCGAGCCAGGGACGCACGCTCGCGGACGTCGAGAAGGGCCTCGACATGCCGCTCCAGGAGGCCATGGTGACCCAGCGGGCCATCCGCCGGCTGTTGCCCGACCCCGTCGACGACGACATCGTCCTGCGTTGCATCGAGCTGGCGTTGAAGGCGCCCACCGGCTCCAACGGCCAGAACTGGGAATTCGTCGTCGTCAAGGACGGGGCGGCCAAGGCCGAGCTGGCCAAGCAGAACCACCGGGCGACCTCGCTCTATCTCGGTATCGGCCGGCGCCAGAGCCGCGGCAACGAGGCCATGCTGCGGGTCATCGACGCTGTGCAATGGCAGGCCGACCACTTCGAGGAGATCCCGGTGCTCGTCGTCCCCTGCCTGCGGGGCAACCACGTGCCACTCGTGCCGATGCCGCCGATGGCGCAGTCGTCGTACTACGGGTCGATCTATCCCAGCGTGCAGAACCTGCTGCTGGCGGCGCGGGCCATGGGGCTGGGGGCGGCGCTCATCACGCTGCCGCTGTGGAGCACCACCATCGCCCGCCGCATCCTCGGCCTGCCCGCCTCGGTCATGCCCTGCTGCGTCGTCCCCCTGGGCTGGCCGCGCGGCCGCTACGGCCCAACCACTCGCAAGCCCGTCGGCGAGGTCGTCCACCTCGACCGCTACGGCGACCAACCCTGGAAGGGGTAGGGCGCTCGTACTCTTGGGGGCGAGTGCTCGACTACCACCTCCATCTCTGGCCCCACGGCACGGCCGCGTCCCAGCCGACGCTGGACGAGCTCGCCGCGTACTGCGAGTCGGCGGCAGCTGCGGGCGTGGGCGAGATCGCCCTCACCGAGCACCTGTTCCGCTTCGCCCAGGCCGACCACGCCCTGGCCGGCTTCTGGGACGACGACCCCGACCCCGCCCTGCGCCGTCAGCTGGCCGGCTACTGGAACGAGCACGCCCACGCCGACCTCGACGCCTATGTCGATGCCGTGCTCGAGGCGAAGGCCGCCGGCCTGCCAGTCGTCTTGGGCCTCGAGGTCGACTACTACGCCGGTCGCATGGACAACGTCGCGGCTCTCCTGGACGGCTATCCCTTCGACGTCCTGCTCGGGTCGGTCCACTGGATCGGCGCCTGGGGTTTCGACCAGCTGGGTGATCCCGTCGTCGACGCTGAGTGGGACGCGCGCTCCATCGAGTCGGTCTGGGACGCCTACACGTCGGCGCTGGAGGAGCTGTCCGCGTCGGGTGTGTGCGATGTCCTCGCCCATCCCGATCTGGTGAAGCTCAGCGGGCGGAGGCCCGATGTTCCCGACGAGTGGTACGACCGCATGGCCGAGGCCGCGGCGTCCTCGGGCATGGCCGCCGAGGTCTCGTCGGCGGGCTGGCGCAAGCCGGTGGACGAGGCCTATCCGGCGCCCGCACTCCTCGCCAGATTCCGCAAGGCCGGCGTGCCGGCGACGACGGCGTCGGACTCGCACGGCCTCGGCGACGTGGCCTCCCGGTCGGCTGACCTTCGGGCGATGCTGGCCGAGGCCGGCTACGAGACGCTGACGGCGTTCCGGGCCCGGACGCCGTCGCAGGTCCCGGTGTAGGGCGAATGACGGCCTTCGACGAGCTGGCCCAGGCGCGCACCGAGCTCGACCCGCTGGCGATCACACACCTGCAGCGGCTGGTGGCGTCATGGAGCCTGTTGGCCGACCTGTGCTTCGCCGACCTGCTCCTGTTCGCCCCCGAGGCGGGCGCCGACGGCGAGCGCTTCATCATCCTCGGCCAGATCCGGCCGACCACGAGCCAGACCCTGTACCGCGAGGACCAGGTTGGACGCGTCGTCGACAGCGTCGAGCGTCCGGTTGTCGCCCGGGCGTGGCAGCTGGGCCAGATCATCGACGGCGAGCTCAGCATCAACCGGGGCGAGCGGGCGCGCGTGCAGTGCATCCCCGTGCACCGCAAGGACGCCCTCGTCGGCATCCTGGCCCGGGAGTCGGCGCCGTCGGTCGGCCGCCGCCCCGGCGAGCTCGAGCGCGTCTACGTCGAGATCTTCGACCGCTTCGCCCGCATGATCACCACGGGCGAGTTCCCGTTTCCCATCGACGAGGTCGCGTCTGAGGAGGCCCCCCGGGTCGGCGATGGCGTCCTCCTCCTCGACTCGACGGCGCGCGTCGAGTACGCCTCGCCGAACGCCATCTCCGCCCTCCACCGCATGGGCGTGCACGCCAATGCCGAGGGGGCGCGCCTCATGGAGCTCGGCCTCGACGAGTCGCCGGTGAAGGCCGCGTTCGCCCTCGGCCTGCCCGCCATCGAGGACGTCGACCACGGCAGCGTCACGATGCTCGTGCGCTGCATCCCGCTGCTCGACCACGGCAAGCCGACGGGCGCGGCCGTGATCGTGCGCGACGTCACCGACCTGCGCCGCCGTGACCGGCTGCTGCTGTCGAAGGACGCCACCATCCGCGAGGTCCACCACCGAGTGAAGAACAACCTGCAGACGATCTCATCGCTGCTTCGCATCCAGGGCCGGCGCATGGACTCCTCCGAGGCGAAGCTCGCCATCGAGGAGTCGGTCCGCCGCATCCGCTCGATCGCCCTCGTGCACGAAACGCTGTCGCGGGCGGCAGGCGAGGAGTTGGAGTTCGACGAGATCCTGCGCCAGCTCACGCGCATGGCCGAGGAGGGGTTGGTGAACCCCGAGCGGGCTGTGCACTTCAGCGTCGAGGGCGACGCCGGCGAGCTGCGGGCCGAGGTGGCCACACCGCTGGCCCTCGTCGTCAGCGAGCTGCTGCAGAACGCCGTCGAACACGGCTTCCCCGATGGCCACCCCGGCGGCCACGTCCGCATCGTCCTCGAGAACGACGGCGTCGAGCTGTGCGTCAGGGTCCAGGACGACGGCGTCGGTCTGCCGCCAGGGTTCACCCTCGAGGAGAACAGCAGTCTGGGTCTCACCATCGTCGCTGCCCTCGTTGACAGCGAGATGAGCGGCACGATCTCGATGGACGCACGCCCCGACGCCCCGGGCACGACGGTCGAGCTGCGCATCCCCGTCCACCCGGCCACAGTGACCGGCTGACCGCCCGCGCTCGAGCCGCTATTGCTGACTTGTTGGCGCCGAGCGCGACCAACTGCGCGAAAGCAGGCTGTGGATCGGGGGGGTGGTCAGGCGGACCGGCGGGCCTGGCGGGAGAGCCAGGACTTGCGCAGCTTGCGCCGCTCCTCTTCGGAGGTGCCGCCCCACACGCCGGCCTCCTGGTTGGTGGCCAGGGCGAACTCGAGGCACGCGCTCTGCACTTCGCACGCCCGGCACACCCGCTTGGCCGCCTCGATCTGCTCGATCGCGGGCCCGGTGGTGCCGACCGGGAAGAAGAGGTCCGGGTCGGTGTCCCGGCACGCCGACCGGTCGCGCCAGTCCTCGATGTCCCAGCCGTAGCTGTGGCTCCAAGTCAGGGCCACGGTACCTCCTGCTTCGTGAATGCGTTCACAAATCCTCACGCCCGCCTGTTGGAGCGGTGAATGGGATTCGACACCGCCGAGCGTAACCCTGCCCTGCTAGCTGTGGCAAGCAGATTGTTCCGAATTTCTCAAGCCTGGAAGGTGACGAAAGTCACGGCACCACGACGGTCAGCGAGTCGGGCTCGTGGCGGAAGTCCAGGCGGTCGACCTCGCCCAGGTAGTCGCCGTCCACCTGGTACGGGAACGGGCCGTGGCCCACGACGGTGGCCTCGACCAGGTCGGGGCGGTAGTCGATCGTTCGATGGCGCCGGAAGTGGCTGCCCCTGCGCAGGACAGACACCACGTTGCCCAGGAACGGCACCAAGCGCAGGCTCCGGAACGTGGCCATCACCAGGCCCCGGTCGAGGTCGGCGTCGGGTGCCAGGTTGAGGGGCACGTTCCCCAGATACGTGTAGGGGTTCGAGTTCATGCAGATCGCCATGTAGGCGTCGTCGACGGGCGGGCGGCCGGGGATCTCGACCCGCAGCCGGGGGCGCGACCGGTCGTAGTGCCGAAACCACGTCGAGAAGGCGGCGTAGACGAAGAGGGGGTGGCCGGCGTACCGCTTGAGGGCGGCCCGGCGCTCGACCTGGGACACGACGGCGGCGTCGAAGCCCATGCCCACATGGAAGAGGAAGTACCGGCCGTTCACAGAGCCGAGCCCGATGCGCCGGAGCGACCCCCGGGCGAGCGCCGACAGCAGCTCGCCGGTCGCCTCGACCGGGTCCTGGGCGACGCCGAGCGTGCGGGCGAAGACGTTGGTTGACCCGCCCGGCAGCGTGGCCAGCGCCGTGTGGCTCCCGGCCAAACCGTTGGCCGTCTCGTTGAGCGTGCCGTCCCCGCCGAGCACGACGACAGCGGCGTAGCCCGCCGCCGCCGCGTCCTGGGCCAGGCGGGTGGCGTTGCCGCGGCGCGATGTCTCGGCGGTGGTGACGTCGTGGTCGGCGGACAGCGCCTTGCGGATCACCACCCGGGCCCGCGCTGTGACCGCCGACGCCGACGTGTTGACGATGAGGAGCAGGCGCACCTGCTGTCGGCCGTCAGTCCTCGTCCGCTGAACCGCGGAGCTTGGCCAGGCTGCGGGCCAGCAGGCGGGAGACGTGCATCTGGCTGATCCCGAGGCGGCCGGCGATCTCGGACTGCGTCAGGCCCTCGAAGAACCGAAGGTGCAGGATGATCTGCTCGCGGCGGGGCAGCTCGGCGATGAGCGGTGACAGCGCCACCCGGTGCTCGATGCTCTGGAGGAGAGCGTCGTCCTCGCCCAACTGGCTGGCCAGGCTCTGGTTGTCGTCGTCGCCGGCGACGCCGGGGGCGTCGAGGGAGGCGAAGCGGTACGCCCGGCCCGCTTCCATCGCCTCCAGGACCTCTTCTTCCGAGGCCCCCGCCCGCTCGGCGATCTCGCCGATGGTCGGTGAGCGGCCCAGGTCCTGGGAGAGGGAGCTGACGACCTTGCCGAGGCGCAGGTGCAGCTCTTGCACGCGGCGGGGAACGCGGACGGCCCAGCCTTTGTCCCGAAAATGGCGCTTGAGCTCGCCGACGATCGTCGGCGTGGCGTAGGTCGAGAACTCGAGCCCCCGGTCGGGGTCGAAGCGGTCGACGGCCTTCAGCAGCCCGACCGACGCCACCTGGATCAGGTCGTCCAGCGGTTCGCCGCGGTTGGCGAAGCGGCGGGCCAGGTACTCGGCCAGCCCCAGGTGAGCGGTGACCAACTGATCGCGCAGCTCGGAGTCGCGGCTTCGGCTGTACTGCTCGAACTTCCTCCGCAGCTCGTCGCGTTCGTCCTCCGGCATCGACATGGTGCGGCGCTAGGCGGCGTCGTGGCGCTTCAGGAGACGGAACTCGGGGCCGTCGGGACCGATGGTGAGCTCGTGCTCGTCGACGACGGCCTGGAGGATCTGCTGGGAGAGCGGCGACAGGACCGGGCTGGTGCCCATGCCGTCCTCGAACTGGCCCACGCCCTCGACGACGAGGGCGTCATCCTCCATCCAGTAGCGGAGGACGATGGTGCCGGGGCGCCCGGCGTTGCCGACGAGGGAGAAGCAGAGCTCGTCTATGGCGATGCGAAGGTCTTCGACCTCGTCGTAGGTGAAACCCATACGGCTGGCGAGCCCGGCCGCGGCCAGCCTGGCCAGCCGGAGGAACTCCGGCGACGCCGGGATCGAGAGTCGAACCTCCGAATCCTTCCCCACGTGATCGCTCGCCCCTTTCTTGTTGCCGCGGAAGCTACCGGCTAGGCAGCCTCGGTTGGTGGTCGAACGCTGCGGTCAGCGACAATGCAGCCGTGAACGTTGTTGTCTGTGCCAAGCAGATCCCCGATCCGGCCGCGCCCGGCGAACTCGATCCGAACACCAAGACGCTCAAGCGCGAGGGCAAGCTCATCCTCGACGACTCCGACGCCTACGGCGTCGAGATGGGCCTGCAGCTGGCCGACAAGGCCGGCGGCGGCGAGGTCACCCTCGTCTCGATGGCGCCCCACGACGAGGTCAGCGGTCTGCGTACCGCGCTGGCGATGGGTGCGGCCAAGGCCATTCTCATCAGCGACGACGCCCTCCAAGGCTCGGACTCGCTGGCCACGGCGAAGGTCCTGGCCGCCGCCATCAAGCGGGCCGAGCCCGACCTGGTCCTGACCGCCACCGAGTCGACCGACGGCTACACGGGCCTGCTGCCCGCCCAGCTGGCCGAGCTCCTCGGGTGGCCGTCGATCACGTTCGCCAAGCACATCGAGGTCACCGACGGCAAGGCCAAGGTCCAGCGCCAGACCGAGGAGGGCTACGACGAGGTCGAGGCGCCGCTGCCGGCGATCGTCAGCGTGACCGCCGGTGTCGTCGAGCCCCGCTACCCGTCGTTCAAGGGGATCATGGCGGCGAAGAACAAGCCCGTCGACCAAGTGACGGTCGCCGACCTCGGGCTTTCCGCCGACGACGTCGGCTGGAAGGGCGCCCGCCAGGAGATCACCGACGTCGTCCCCGCGGAGGAACGCAAGGCCGGCGAGATCGTCGAGGACGAGGGCGACGCCCACGAGCGCATCGTCCAGTTCCTCGAGCAGCTCAAAGTCATTTAGTTCGTAGGAGTCACTGCACACATGGCTGTTTCCACCACCTGGGTCTTCGCCGAGGCCACCGACGGCAAGGTCGCCTCGATCACCCTCGAGTTGCTCACCAAGGCCCGTGACCTGGGCGGCACCGTGGAGGCCTTCTACGGCGGCGGCGACGCCGACGCCATCGCCGAGCAGCTGGGAAAGTTCGGGGCCACCAAGCTCTACGCCGCCGACGCCGGCGACGTGCTGCCCGGCGCGCCGGTCGCC
>CADDZP010000154.1 GCA_902812475.1 Actinomycetota bacterium
TGTTGGTGACCTTGAAGGTGTAGGTCACGGTGTCGCCGACATGGGCAGTCGCAGGACCGGACTTTTCCACCTGGATGTTCGGGTGGATCGGCACCAGGTGGTGGCTGTGGTGGTCGCACACCTGCAGCGCCAGTGCATCGACGCCGCACGCAGTGGCCGTGTTGTCGAAGAACGGCAGATCCTGGACCGAGTACGTCTTGGTCAGAGTCGCGGAGGCGCCGATGGCGAGCGACGGGACGGTGCCGATCGGGCCGAGCTTGTCGTCGTTGACTTCCACGGTCGTGAGGGCGTTGTCGCCGGTGTTCGTCACCTTGAAGCTGTACGTGATGATGTCACCGACATGAGCCGTGGCCGGGCCGGACTTCACAATCGTGATCTTCGGATGGACGACGTCGAGATGGTGGTCCGCGTGGTTGCAGACCTCGAGGTTCAACGGGTCGTCGCCGCAAGCCTTGACGGTGTTGTTCACCTGGGATGAGGCGGGCGGGATCGTGTAGTCGGCGGTAAACGTCTGAGAGGCGCCCGCGCTCAAGTTGGCGATCGTCGTGCCGACGGGGCCGAGGATGTTGTCGTTGAGCTTGACGTCGCTGAGGGCGGCGTCACCGGTGTTGGTGACCTTGAAGGTGTAGGTGACCTTGTCACCCTCGTGCGCCGTCGCCGGCCCGGACTTCTCCACCTTGATGGCGGGGTGGATGATGACGACGGTGTGGTTGTCACTCGCGCTCACCTGACGGCCGAAGTCGTCGGTGCCCGTGACCTTGGCCGTGTTGGCGAGGGGGTTCGGGTCGCCGGCCGTGACGGTGTGGTCGCACGTCCAGTGCCACGTCTCTCCCTGGTCGAGGAAGCCGTCCTTGTTTGTGTCGCCGCTCGCTGCGGAGATCGGCGTGGTGCAGCGGTTGGGCGCCAGTTCGTCGAGCTTGATGTCGTGGAGGCGCGGGCCGTTCGTCGTGGCGTCGAAGGTGTAGGTGAACGTGTCGTTGACGTGCGCGAGGGCCGGGCCCGACTTGACCAGGTTCAGGTCCAGGGCGGGCACGTTGTTGACGTAGTTGAAGACGGCCGGATGGGCGGCGTCGCTCTTGACCACGCTCACGTCGACGTCGGGGCCCGCGGTGGTGCCCGGCGGCGCCGTCCTCTCGTGGACCCGGTAGGCACCGGGCACCACCGGGCCGATGTCGCAGTGGCCCGTCCCCGCGAATGCGCCAGCGATCGTGCAAGCGGCGTCGGCGGTCTCGGCGGGCCACAGCTTGGCGGTCTCGCCGCCGTCGAGGGAGCCGTTGTGGTTCTTGTCGGAGTACAGGGTGAAGGCAGCGCCGTCCAGCACGTGGGGATCGGCGACCGCGACGGGCGTGCCGCTCGGGTCCTTCAGTTGCTTGACGACGCGGATCCAGCCGGTGTCACGCGGGTCCACGAAGGGGGTGGTGACGTCCTTGGTCTCCCTGAACCCTACGGTCACGGCTCGAATGGACGGGTCCGGGCTGTAGCCGGCGGGGGCGGACAGCTCCTTCACCCAGTGGTCGTCGGGGTTGACCTTGTCGAACGTGCACGTGCCGTCGGCCAGACTCACGCAGGTCTGCAGCGGAGCGCCGGAGGCGGCTGCGTTGTCGAAGAGCCCGAACGTGGCGCCCGGCAGGTTGTTGGCGGGGACGTGGTCGTCGACCTTGTGCACGATGATCGTGCCGCACGTCGACAGGTCGACGGCCGTGGACGGGAGCTTGTCCTGCAGGGCGGAGGTGATCGACTCGCCCGAGGAGCGGCTGCGGACGTTGAGCGTCCCGAAACCGGGGCAGCCGACCAGATTCGGCGGAAGGCCGGCGGCCAGGAGGTTGAGCGTGAGCTCGCCGAACTGACGGTCAGCGACGGCGCTGTTGTTGTCGAGGGGATCGGTGATCGAAGTGCTGTTGGTGGCGGCGGCGGCGTCCGTCGTTGCCAGCGTCAGCTCGTTCCAGTGCGTGCCGTCCCATGTCCAGGCGCGGATGTTCGCAGGGCTGCTGCCACCCGGGAAGTCGTAGGTGACCATGAAGTCGCCCGGGTTGCGGTTGATCGGGCACGACGCCGGATCGGTCGCCTTCTGGTCGAACTCGAAGTTGACGTGGGCGTCGCCGTTGCCGTCCTGTCGCACCCACGCCAGGTCGAGGTATGCCGAGCTCTTGTCGATACGGGAGTTGGCGTATGCCCGCAGGACGTTGCCCTTCGGCGGGTTGGCGCCGCCGGTGTTGCAGGCCCAGTTGGCCGGGTCCTCTTCCTTGGAGGAGCCCTGGAAGCCGCTGTCGGCGTTGTCGTCGACGACCTTGGCAGTCGTGGACGCCACGCTCGCCCAGTCGAGGTTGGCGGCGTTGTCGACGGCCATGTTGCCGTCGTCCTCGAACGTGCCGACGCTTCCGTTGCCGACGGTCACGGCCTTCGCCACGATCGTCACACCGAAGACGCCCAAGAGCAGCGCCAGCACCGCAACCACACTGGCGACCCGCCACCGGAACTTCGTCATCACGGCCTCCTCGTTCTCCGAGGGGCCGGGTTCACTGTGGCTCCGCCCGGGCGCAGTGACCAGTTCCTGCCCGGGGTTCGACGCCTCCCCTGTGCGGGGCGTGACGGGACGTCGACGCCTCACGCTTGGTGACTTCTCTTTCACTGAACGTAGCGACAGCGCCCCGCGCTGCAAATAGCCATCGCGGGCCGTTTGCCGAGCGCGATGTGACGTTGACAGCGCCGACGCAGGCTGGGCGGCTGGACGCGAACGTGCGCCCGCCGCATGGGCGGGCGCACGTCCTTCCCCCTCCGACGCGGCCCGCGGCGACGCGGGCCGGCGAGCTCAGTCCTCTCGTGCGAGGACTCCCTTGGCGCGGTGGGCCATGATCACGAGGCCCATCAGCGCGATGGCCAGGCCGATGGCGAGCAGCCTGCCGATCGCCCCGCCCGTGAAGGCGAGGGGGCCGGTCGACGCCGTCGACGGCGAGCCTGGGTCGTTCGGCCTGCTGAAGTTCTCGCCGAGCACGTTGGTACCGAGGGTTGTCGTCGTCGTCCCGCAGTTGTCACCGGTGCACGGCGCGACCGTCGTCGTGGTCGGGCAGCTCTGACCGCTGCACGGCGTTGTCGTGGTCGTCGACCCCGGCTCGGTCGTCGTGGTCGTCGGGCACCCGCTCGTGGTGCACGGGGCGGCCGTCGTCGTCGTGGTCTTGGGAACGGTGGTCGTCGTCCCCGGCATCGTCGTCGTGGTGTGACAGCCGCTGTGCGCCGGGTTGGTCTTGCCGATGCCGTTGTTGCCGTCGCACTCATAGCCGTTGTTCGGGTCACCGCCATCCTTGAACTGCCCGGGCGGGTTCTTGCCGTCGGCATTTCCCACGCAGCCGGCACACGGCTGGCCGACGGCGTTGCCGTCGCCGTTCCCGGACGGGAGGCCGACGCCGGTGGGGCAGTAGGCGCCGCAGCTCTGGTTGGCCCCATTGCCCGCCTCCGGGTCGGCCGCTTGGGGATCGGTCGGCGGTGGAGTGCGGTCGGGGAAGGTGACCGTCGAGCGGTCGTCCTTGTAGTGGCCGTAGGCATGCCCGTTGCCGGGATCGGCGGCCGCCGGGTTGATGAGGGCGGTCATCGTCAGCGCCCCGAAGGCGACGAGCAGAGCGCCCATCAGCCTCGAGATTCGTCCGGCCTGTCGTTCCACCACGCGCCTCCTCGGCTTGTGGCGGGGCCGGTTTCACGCTGGCTCCCCCCGGACGCTGTGTGACCAGTCTCCGTCCGGGGATCGATGCCTCCCCACCGTCTGTTCTGCCACCCCTGGACTCACCACTGTCAGTTGCGGCTTCCTGACGGACGGTAACGGGCAGCCCGCTCGCCGGGAATAGCCGCCGCGGGCCATTTCTGGATGGTGCATACGGACGGCGACAACGCCGTCCGAGCCGTCAGCGGATCAGCGCCGCCCGCTGCGTGCTGCCGCCGATGGCCTTCGAAGGGTCGGGGCGCAGCAGGAAATTCGCAGAGTTGTTGTTGACCTGGGCCCGGTCGCACCAGAACTGCACCTGGCGGGCGTCGAGGGTGCCGGATCCCCGGATCAGCAGCTGCGCGTTCGGCATGACGAAGATGCCGTCAGAGTCGAACGTCGGGCCGCCCTGGAACGTGACCGATGTCGACGCCTCCGTCCAGAACACGAGGTTCTTCAGACCGGCGATCACCGGATCAGCGCTTGTTCCGGCGGCCGGGCTCCAGTGGATGTCAGGGCCGCCGTTGAAGTTGGCGCCGCCCACCTTGCTCACCATGACCGTGTTGGCCAGGTCGAGGTGGGTCGTGGACGACTGCATGCTGATGGCCGCGCCGCTGGAATCCTGTCCCCTGATGACCAGCAGGGAGTCGGCGGCGACCGTGGCGACCGGCAGACCGGTCATCGGGTCGTTGCTCGTCGTGTTGACGGCGAACGTGCCGCCGGAGTTGATCGAGACATAGCCGTCGAAGACGACCACAGGGGTGGTGCCGGCCGCCTGCGGCGTGAACGTCACAGTGCTGCCGACCGTGAAGTTCGGGCAGCTGATGTAGAGGCCGTTCGACGGGACCGAGATCGTGCCCGCGCCGGGGCTGCAGGAGCCGGTATAGGTGTTGAACCCGCTGGGTGTTCCTGTCCCTGCGTACCTGGATTGCACAGTCCCGATGTAGTCAGTGCAGCCCGAGGAGCAGTGATACACCTGGTCGACGGGCGAGCGTGTGACTCGTTGCAACATCTGGGTCGGCTGGACGCTGTAGCCCGACGGCACCGAGTTGGGGACGTACGCCGCGCTCAGATTCTGCGTCGCGTAGTAGTTGATGATCCCGGGTGTCCCGGAGGGAGTTCCGGGGTCTGCGACGAGAGACGCCGACCCCTGGATGTTGAGGATGTAGTCGCCGCTCGAGCAGCCAGACCCGTCGGAGTCGGCCTGCATGATGCCGGGCTTGTCTCCGTTGTTGAAGACATGGATGTGACCGGGCTCGGCGTCGATCGTCCGGCACGCCGTGCGGTCGAGGGCAACGAGGGCGGGGAACGGGTTCGTGAACGAGCCGCCCGTCGTCGCTTTGGCGACACTGTGAACCGTTGTGGAGGCTGAGTTGACGCCCACGACGCCTCCGAAGAACGACTTCCGGGTCAGCGACACGGCGACGCCGACACGCGAGCACGGCGTTCCGTCGTACGTCGACGACGCGCCTTGTGCCTGGGGGCCGCCGATCGCAGATGCGCTCATCAGCGAGCTGTCATCCGGAACTGGTGTCGTCACCGTGACCGAATAGGGACCGATGGAGCCGGAGACGGTCCTTGCCGGGTCACCCGCGTTGCACGTCGTCGCCGGCGTGAGCGCCGAGGTGGCGCCCGAGCAGGGGGTGCTCCCGGCGCCCGGCGGCGTGTAGCCGAGATTGCGGGCGGCGATGTTCCACGCCATCTCGCACGCATTGAACGGTCCCGGCGCGTTGGCCGACAGCTTGTCGGCGCCCGCCGTCGCCGCCGAGTCGGTGACGCTCCTGTCGAGACGACGGTCCTGCTGGAGAGCTCCCAGGTCGATGGCGATGGCGGCCATCGTGATCAGGCCGACGACGAGCAGCGCCCACAGGGCGATGAAGGCGCCCGACTCGTCTCGCCGGGGACGGAGCCGGTCGATCACTGGGCCTCGAAGAGGGTGACTTGCGAGCCCCGAAGCGTGAGGCTCGTCGAGGCCACCAGCCACTGGAGGGTCTTGGTCCGCTGCGTGACGACCTGCACACGGGGCGCTGTGGTGCCGAGCCCGTCGGCGGTGAGGCCGTTGAGCGTGAAGCAGTCGCTCGTCGACGTGTTGACCTGCTCGGAGCCGCCGCTGTCGGAGACGTACCTGCTCTTGGTGGCAGTCGTCGACGAGCCCCCCGTTACGTAGCTGACGCAGACGTACCGTCCGGGCTGGCCGACGTTCAGGTCCCCGGATGCAGCCCTGACGGTGAGATCGGAGACGCATTTGAGCCAGTTGTCGACCTGGATCGACCCGCCGGCAACGGGGTTGCAGCTGCTGTCGACGGTGAGCGGCAGGGTGGCGCCGTAGCGGCTGCCTTCCCGCGCCGCAGCGGTGACGGACTGCTTGGTTCCGTACGCCTGGCCGCCGGTGAACGTCCCCAGGACGAGCATCATGAACACGGGCACGATGAGGGCGAACTCGACGAGCGCCGCGCCGGACTCACATCTCGATTTCCCCCAATGCCGCGTCATGCCGCGTCCTCTCCTAGGAGCCTCGTGGGGGTGATCGGCGGGTGGCTACCCCCCCTTTAGTCTCCCTGTCCCCGAAAGGCGCTGCGTACCGATCGCGGGTAGTTCGCCGATAGGTCGAACGAACTAACGCGGGAAAATCGCTCACCTCCTCCCTTTCGGCAGCCGATGGTCATTCGAGACCGCAAAGGGGAACCCGTTCGACGCCGGGGCCCGGGACCAGTGAGGTGGGAGTGGGTAATCGACGAACCGTCATTCTGATCGTCGCCGTGGTGGTGGCGATCGTGGCCGCCGGTGCGATCTATGGGTACCTGAACTCGGTTCAGGACCGCGCATACGCCGACGCCAAGCTCGTGCAGGTGTACCGGGTCGACAAGGACGTCAAGAAGGGCATGCCCGGCGAACAAGCTGTCGAGCAGAGCTTCATCAAGTCCAGCGACATCCCGCAGAAGTACCGTCCGACCACGGCGCTGACCGACATCAACGTCATTCGGGGCAAGGTCGCACTCAACGATCTTTCGGCGGGTCAGGTCGTCGTCGACGGCATGTTCGTCGATCCGCGGGTGGCGACGGTCTCGTTCGCCCAGCGGATCCCCGCAGGCCAGGTCGCCATCACAGTGAGCGTCGACCAGGTCCACAGCGTCGCCGGCCTTGTCGTACCCGGTGACCAGGTCAACGTGCTTGCGTCCGCACCGGACGGCGAGCGGTACCTGTTCCAGAACGTGAACGTGATCGCCGTAGGCGCCACGCCCGCCCCCCAGCCGGGGGAGACGACCGCGACGACGACGCCCACGGGTGGCAGCGGCCTCATCACCTTCGCCGTACCGCCGCTGGCGGCCGCCAAGATCTCCATCGCCAACGGCATCTACCTGACTCTGGTCCCGCCCGGGAACCAGCCGGTCGCGGTACCGCCGGTGAACTCCGGCAGCATCTTCTCCGGGCCCCTGACACCGTACGCGTGAGCGCAAGAAGGGGACGGCTACGCTGAATTTCGTCGAGAGCTACGAAGATCGCCTGTCCGTCGCCGTCGTCGACGGGAACAACAAACTCCGCACTCGCCTGGCGATGCAGCTGAGCGAGGGTGTGGCGGCCGCGTCGTTCGCAACTGTCGAGGCCATGGAGGACAAGGTCGACCCGGGCACTCCACTGATCGTGGTGTTCGGACCGTCGTACGCGAACGCCAAGGGTCTACGAGAGGTCCAGAGTCTGACGCGCCGCCGCCCCGAGGTCTCGTCGATCATGGTGGTCGAGAAGCTGACGACCGACATGCTGCAGCAGGCCCTGCGCGCCGGCGTCCGGGACGTCGTGGCGGCACCGGCTGACAGCGGGCAGCTGCTCGAGGCGATCGACCGGGCGGCTGAGACGCTGACGCTGTCCCCGCCGAAGCCCGCCCAGGGGCAGGGCCCGGGCCGCGAGGCCCGGATGATCAGCGTGTTCTCGACGAAGGGAGGCGCCGGCAAGTCGGTCGTGGCGTCGAACCTGGCCATCGTCCTGGCCCGCCAGGCCGAGGGACCAGTGGTGCTCGTCGATGCCGATCTGCAGTTCGGTGACATCGCGGTGATGATGAAACTCACTCCGCAGCACACGATCGTCGACGCCGTCGCTGCCATCCATCGCCTCGACTCCCAGCTCTTGCAGTCGCTGCTCGTCAAGCATGAGCCGTCGGGTTTGTACGTGCTGCCGGCTCCGATCGAGCCCGCCTTTGCCGACCAGGTCAGCGGTGCCGACATGGTGCGGATCGTCAAGATCCTCCAGTCGTTCTGCTCGTAC
>CADDZP010000155.1 GCA_902812475.1 Actinomycetota bacterium
GCCACGGCTGTTCGCCGCGCAGGCACTCGAGTAACGAGCCGAGTGTGGCGGCCCCGAGCACGTCTGGGCCACCGACCAGCGCCGCCTCCGCTCCGCATTCCAACGACACCACTGCAGCCCGGCTGGAGATGGCCTCGACCAGCGGCACCATCCCGGGCACTCGGCGCACCGACCCGTCGAGGCCGAGCTCGCCGACAAAGGCCATGCCGGCAACAGAGTCGGCCTCGACATCGCCCATGGCGACGAGGAGGGCGATGGCGATCGGCAGGTCGAGCCCGGCACCCGTCTTGCGAATCCCCGACGGCGCCAGGTTGACGGTGACCCGCCGCATTGGCCACGACAACCCGCTCGACAGCAACGCCGCCCGGACCCGGTCGCGCGCCTCACGGCAGGCGGTGTCGGGCAGCCCGACGACCCGGAACCCGGGCAGTCCGTTCGAGACGTGTACCTCGACGGCGACGGCGTGACCGTCGACGCCGAGCAGCGTGGCGGACGGGACGATGGCGAGCACGGCGCGGCTCCTCGGTCACAGCGACTGTGAGGAGGGCCGTTGCCGCCGGCCGCTCGAGCGATGACGAGAACCCTACAGACGGGATGTGACAACGAAGCGGCACCGAGTCCATCCGCCGAACTCGGTCCGGTTGTCCTCGTTCTACAGGGAACACCGTCCCCGGAATGGGAACGTGAAGCCGTTCACCTGAGCGTGAGCGTGAGCGTCAACGGCCGGACTCAGCGGCCCTGGAACTTGGCGTCCCGTTTCTGGACGAAAGCGGCCATGGCTTCGGCGGTGTCGGCGGAGTTGAAGTTCACCGTCTGGCTGGTGGCCTCGTGTTCGAGGGCCTGGGCCAACGAGGACTCGGCGCCCACGTGGAGTTGGGCCTTGATCATCGAGTAGGCGAGCGGCGGACCGGCCGCCAGCCGGGCGGCCCACTCGTCGACGACCTTGTCCAGCTCCGATGGCGGCACGACGCGGTTCACCAGGCCAAACCGCTCGGCCTCCGCGGCAGACAGCACGTCGGCGAAGTAGGCGAGCTCGAACGCCTTGTGCAGGCCCACCCGCCGGGGCAGCACCCACGAGCCGCCGCAGTCCAACGAGAGACCGCGCCGGGCGAAGATCTCCGAGAAGCGGGCGTCCTCGGACGCCACCACGAGGTCGCAGAGGAACGCCAGGTTGGCGCTCATGCCCGCGGCCACACCGGGCACCTTGGCGATCGTGGGCTGGGGCACGGCGTGCAACGCCAATGCCAGCTCGGAGATGCGGCGCATGTAGTAGAGGCCGCTCCCGGTCAGCTCGGACGCAGAGTCGGTGAGGTCGGCGCCCGAGGAGAAGTCGCCGCCGGCACCGGTCAGCACGAGCACGCGATCCTCCCTGGACAACGCCATGTCGCGGAACACCGACGTGAGCTCGGCGGTCATCTCGCCGGTCACAGCGTTCTTCTTCGCCGGCCGGTTCATCGTGACGGTGACGACGCCGTCGGCCCGCTCGACTACGAGAGTCTCCATTTCGCGGACGATAATCACGGGCGTGGGCTTCAACCCGTTCCGCCAACAACAGCGCCGCAGCAGCGACTACGCGTTCGTCGCTGCCGCCGCGGTGATCGTGATTGCCCTGCTCGCCTGGGCGCTGCTCTGACGGTCTAGAACGCGCCCTGGACGATCTCGAGGTGGCCGTCGAGTACCGAGGCCACGTCGAAGCGGATCTCCGACGCCCGCACGCCGGCGTGGTCCTCCAGCCAGCGCGCCGCCAGGTGGCGCAGCCGCACCTGCTTCTGGCGCGTCACCGCCTCGACGGGCGCCCCGAACACCGTCGACGACCGCGTCTTCACCTCGCAGAACACGAACGCACGACCCCGGCGCACGACCAGGTCGAGCTCGCCGTCGCGGCACCGCCAGTTCCGAGCCACGACCTCGTACCCGTTGTCGACGTACCAGTCGGCGGCCGCCTGTTCACCGCTCGCGCCGAGGGCGCGACGGGCCTGGGTCAATCCTCTCGCCGGATCTCTTCGACGTTCACGTCCTTGAACGTCACCACGCGCACCGAGGACACGAAGCGGGCCGGTCCGGGGCGGTACATATCCCAGACCCAGGCGTCGTTCAGGTCGAGCTCGAAGTAGCTGCGGCCTCCGTCCTCTTTGATGTTCATCTCGACGGCGTTGGCCAGATAGAAGCGCCGCTCCGTCTCCACGACGTAGGAGAACATCTTGATGACGTCGTGATACTCCTTGTACAGCTGGAGCTCGATCTCCGTCTCGTACCGCTCGAGGTCTTCGGCGCTCATCGGGCGCCGCCTTCGGCGGCTGCGATGAGCGCAAGCACCGCTGTCACATTGGTTCGCTCGCTTCGCTCGCTCACGGATTCAAGCCTACGACCCGATCACTCACAAGAAGGCGGCCCGCCCGAACGGCCACACGCGCAGGATCGCACGGCCCACCACGGTGTTGCGCCGGATCCAGCCGAAGACGCGGCTGTCCGACGAGTTCGTCCGGTTGTCCCCCATCACCCAGAGGCCGCCCTTGGGAACGACGACGGGGCCGAAGTCGGTCGTGGGCGTTCCCGCAGGGAGGTAGGGCTCGGCCAGTTGGCGGTTGTCGATGAACACGTGACCGTCCTTGCCCTGCACGGTGTCACCGGGCAGGCCGATCACCCGCTTGATGTACTCCTCGGTCGACGGCTGGAGGATGCCGATCGACTCGAAGATGTCGCGCACGATCCGTCCCACGCCTTTGCCCTTGCTGTTGTGGGTGACGCCCGGCGCACCGGGCGGGGCATCGAAGACGATGATGTCGCCACGGCGCGGGTCGTGGAAGTCGTAGGACACCTTGGACACGACCACACGGTCGCCGATCTCCAACTGAGGGATCATCGACCCCGACGGGATGTAGAAGGCCTGGGCGACGAACGTCTTGACCAGGAAGGCGATGAGGATCGCCAGCCCGATGAGAAGCGGGATCTCCTTGGCCAGTTGGCCGCGGGACGGGGCCTCCTCGTGGAGGCCGAACGGTGGCAGACCGGGTGGTTCCTGAGCGGTGGCGAGTGCTGGACGCCAGCCGATCAACGAGCGGCGCGGCGCTCCTTGATCTTTGCTGCCTTCCCCGACCGCTCCCGCAGGTAGTACAGCTTGGCGCGGCGCACGTCGCCCCGTGTCACCACCTCGATCTTGGCCACGACGGGCGAGTGGACCGGAAACGTCCGCTCGACCCCGACGCCGAAGCTCACCTTGCGGGCGGTGAACGTCTCGCGCGCGCCCGAGCCCTGGCGCCGGATCACGGCTCCCTGGAAGACCTGGATCCGCTCCCGGTTGCCCTCCACGACCCGGACGTGCACCTTCACCGTGTCGCCGGGCGCGAACTCCGGGATGTCGTCGCGAAGTGTCGTTCGATCGACCAGATCGGTGGGGTTCATGGCGCGCGGACTCCTCGGCCGAATGCGGGAAGTTCTCAGGATAGGCGACGCCGCCGCGGACCGTCACCCCAGGCCGAACTCCTGCAGCAGGGCCCGGTCCTCTTCGGTCAACCCGCCCCGGGCGTCGACGAGATCGGGACGGCGCTCGAGTGTTCGCGCCAGCGACTGTGCCCGTCGCCACCGCTCCACCCGACCGTGGTCGCCGGAGCGCAGGACCTCGGGAACGGTCCACCCGCGGAAATCGGCCGGGCGCGTGTACTGGGGGTACTCGAGCAGGCCGTGCCCGAACGACTCCTCCTCGACCGACGCCTCGTTGCCCATCACCCCGGGCACGAGCCTGGTGACCGCCTCCACCACGACGAACGCCGCGGCCTCTCCGCCCGCGAGGACGTAGTCGCCGATCGACAGCTCGTCGTCGACGAGGTGCTCATGGACCCGCTCGTCGACGCCCTCGTACCGCCCGCACAGCAACGAGAACCCCTTCGCCTCGGCGAGCTCCACGGCCATCGCGTGGTCGAAGCGGCGGCCGCCGGGGCTGAGCAGGTAGAGCGGGCGCACAGGGTCGACGGACTCCACCGCCCTGAAGATGGGCTCGGGCGCCAGGACCATGCCAGGTCCACCGCCGAAGGGCGCGTCGTCGACGGACCGGTGCTTGTCGGTGGTGTAGTCGCGCAGGTCGTGGACACGGACGTCGAGCACGCCGCCGTCTCTCGCTCGGCCCAGCAGGCTGCCGCCAAGGACGGGCTCGAGGAGCTGCGGCAAGCAGGTGAACACGTCGATCCTCATGGTGTCACTGGTGCGAGCGGATGAAATCACCCTTGGCGTCGGCGTAGGACTCGACGTCGTTGCCGTACTCGAGAGCGAGCCCGCGCTTGAGGTCGGCGTACTGCTCGCGGACCGCACGTTCGCCGCGCAGCCTCTCTCGGAACGCCAGATGGCGGCGCTCCCACTCGCTGCCGACTTCGCACACGTGCAGGTTCACCTGACGCGTACCGCCGCCTCTCGGGAACACGAAGATGCGGTGGTCGGCCGTGTCGGGATCGGGCAGCCACTCGTACTTCAGACGTTGCAGCGGCTCTTGATAAGGGCCCATCGGCTCGAGCGACGCCACCGATAGCTGAATGTCGATGACGGGCTTGGCCGCCAGGCCCGGCACCGACGTGGAACCGACATGTTCGATGCGGGCAGCCACGTCGCCGAGCGCAGCGCGCAGCCGCTCCGCCTCGTCCTCGAAGCGCGCCGGCCATTCGGGGTCGTAGTCGACGACCTCGATCGGCGGCCGAGGTTCGATGAGGCCCTCGGGCGGATCGATCACGACGCGGCGGTCTCCATGCTCGACGACGAAGGTCAGCGGGACCAGTCCCTGCGGCAGCACGAGCAGGTCGCTCGCCGGATTGGCCTCGACCTCGCGCACCATGCCGTAGAACAGCCCGTCGACGTCGTACACGCGCGCACCGATCAGCTCGTGCACCCACAGGGCGTCGTCCTCGCCCTCGAGGGGCTCGGCCCACAGGACGGTGCCGCGCAGCTCCTCGGCGCTGTTGCGGTCGGTCACGCCGGCGAAGGCGACGATCCACCGGTGCTGATGGGGCGACGACCGCAGCACTTCGAGATCGCCCGCATCACTGGACAACAGCGACCCGGCCTCCAACCGCTCCGGCCGGTTGGTCACCAGGTCGACGATGACCTCGCCCCGGATGCCGTGGGGCTTGACGATCCGGCCGACCTCGAGGAGCAACTCAGTCGACGATGTCGACTGTGGCGTCGACGCCCTCCTTGGCGCCGGCGGCACGTACCACGCTACGGATGGCCTGGGCCACGCGTCCTCGCCGGCCGATGACCCGGCCCATGTCGGACGGGCCGACGTGGAGGCGCAGCGTCACCGCGTTGCGCCGCTCCTCGGTCTCCACGACCACCGACTCGGCGTCCTCGACGATCGCCTTGGCCAGGTACGTCAGCACGTTCTTGGACACACCGCCGACGGCGCGGTTGGCGTCGTCGACCGCGTCGGAGTCGTCGTAGACGTCGCTCACGACGAAGCGCCGCCCTGGAACTGCTCCCAAGCGCCGGAGATCTTCAGCAGCTTCTGCACGGCCTCAGAGGGCTGGGCGCCCTTGCGCAGCCAGGCGATCGCCTTGTCGTTGTCGATGTTGACCTCGGACGGCTCGGAGCGGGGGGCGTAGAACCCGATGCTCTCGATGAAGCGCCCGTCGCGAGGCGAGCGGGAGTCGGCGGCGACGACCCGGTAGGTCGGCTGCTTCTTCTTGCCCATGCGCTTGAGGCGCAGCTTGACGGCCATCGCTTTCTCCTAACCCAGAGGCCCGGCCATGTCGGGCATCTGGGCGAGCAACTGCTTGGCGCCTCGCAGGCCCTTGGGCCCGTTGCCGAGCATCTTCATCATCTTCTGGACTTCCTTGAACTGCTTCAGCAGCTGGTTGACCTCCGAGGTGGTCATCCCGCTGCCGTTGGCGATCCGCAGGCGTCGAGAGCCGTTGATGAGCTGTGGCTCCCGCCGTTCCTCCGGGGTCATGGAGCGGATGATGGCCTCGATCCGAGCGATTTCGGAGTCGTCGATCTCCGCCTTCTTCAGCTCCTTGGGGACGCCAGGCAGCATACCGATGAGGTTCTGCAGTGGACCCATCTTCTTGACCTGCTGCATCTGCTGGAGGAAGTCCTCGAGGGTGAACTCGCCCCTCTGCAGCTTGGCCGCGGCCTCGGCCGCCTCCTCCTGGTCGAACGCCTCCTCGGCCTTCTCGATCAGGGTGAGGACGTCGCCCATGCCGAGGATGCGCGACGCCATGCGGTCCGGATAGAAGGGCTCGAAGTCGCCCAGCTTCTCCCCCGTCGAGGCGAAGGCGATGGGCCGGCCGACGACCTCCTTCACCGAAAGCGCGGCACCACCACGGGCGTCGCCGTCGAGCTTGGTCAGGATGACGCCGTCGAGCTCGAGCGTCGAGTGGAACGACTCGGCAACGTTGACGGCGTCCTGGCCGGTCATGGCGTCGACGACGAGGAACGTGTAGTGCGGATGCACGGCGTCGGAGATGTGCCGGACCTGCTCCATCATGTCCTCGTCGACGTGCAGGCGGCCGGCGGTGTCGACGATGAGGACGTCGCGGCCGAGGCGCTGCGCTTCCTCGACGGCCTTGTGGGCGACGTCGACAGGATCGGTCGACTCGCTGAAGACCGGGACATCCACCTGCCTTCCGAGGACCCGCAGCTGCTCGACGGCGGCCGGCCGCTGGAGGTCGGCGCCCACGAGCAGCGGATGGCGGCCCTGCTGCTTGAACCAGCGGGCCAGCTTGCCGCTCGTCGTGGTCTTGCCGGAACCCTGGAGACCGGCCATGAGCAGGACGGTGGGCGGCTTCGACGCGTACGTGATCTTGAGGTTCTCGCCGCCCAGCGTGTTGACGAGCTCGTCGTAGACGAGCTTGATGACCTGCTGGGCCGGGCTCAGGCTCTTGGACAGGTCGAGCCCGACGGCACCCTCCTTGATGCGGGCGACGATGCCCTTCACCACGCGGAAGTTGACGTCGGCCTCGAGAAGGGCCAGGCGGATCTCGCGGAGGACCTCGTCGACCTCTTTCTCACCGAGGCGGCCGCGGCTGCGCAGGCGCTTGAAGATGCCGTCGAATCGATCGGAGAGTGCGTCGAACATCGGACTGTTCAGGTTAGGAGAAGTAGCGGTCCTGAATGGCGGGCACGGCGGCGACGGGCGGCGGCGCGTCAGGGGGGCCCGGAAACTCGAACAGGTAGGCGGGGACGAGCAAGGCGGCGGCACCCGCGTGACCGAGGACCAGACCGACTGAAACGCCTGTGACCGGTTGCGGCGTAGCGGCCTGCCCCTGTGCCGGCGGCGGCGACGAGGCCTGCAGGCGCTGGAGACCTTTGCCCGTGCCGACGAGGCGGTAGGAGGCGGCGGGGATGGGCCGGGCGAGGTAGCCGTTGGCAGCGGCGACGGTCCGGCCCGGTCCGATGGTGATCGTCCACGAGAACCCGGCCGTCGGTTTGCCGTCGACCAGCGGCGACGCGTCGATCACCCAGCCCCGGCTGCGCTGGGTGATTACCGGGCGCGACACGCCGAGGCCGGCCCGGCCCAACGTGTCCATCCCGAATGCCAGGGCGTCGTCCTGGCTCAGCACGATGTCGGGCTGAGCGCCAACGTCGGGACAGGCGGTCGGTCCCGTGATCGGCACGGTCGGTAGTGGGCCGCCTTCGGGCACGAGCACGCAGGATTTGTCAACCGACGAAAAAGTCCATGGCAATCCAGCCACGCGCCGCACGCGCAAGATACGGTCGCCCTGAGCGACCGTCCATCCGGTGGCGTCTTGCTGGAGCTTGCCGTGCAGACCGAGGGCGTCGGCCAAGCGCTCGATCGCACCCGGCGGCGCCACCGTCCCGAGGCGGTAGCTGGGCCCGTGCCCGCCCAGTCCAGGCAGTTCGCCCTGGGGGGCGAAGGTGAGCCCGGGCGGCTGGGCGGCGACCGCGATCGCGACCTTCTGCGGGCCCGATCCGCGCCCGGTGTCGGTCGCCGCGAGTC
>CADDZP010000156.1 GCA_902812475.1 Actinomycetota bacterium
GCGCAGGAGCAGCGCGGCCGCGGCCACACCGACCGCGTAGGCGCCGACATCGGGCGCTGCCATCACGTCCAGTCGCCTCTCCGGCGCGAGGTGAGGAAGCAGGCCGTCGGCGCTGTCCGCCAGGCCGTCGAGGTGAAGGAGACCGGTCAGAACAAGGTCGGCGGCAACGACCACGGCCGCGGCAACGAGCGGCGGCCACAGCTGACCCGCCACCCACCAGACGCCGCCCAGCGTGGCGCCGATGACGGCGCCGACGACGGGGAACCACGGCAGGGCCTTTGGCGTCGGCACCGTTGCGCCTCCGACGGGCGTCAGGAATGCAAGGGCCTGCCGGGCGCCGCTCACGTGAGCCGCAACGTTTTCCCGGCCACGACGAGCAGAACATCGTCGGCGGCCGCAGCGACGTGCCGGTTGAGGGTGCCGAGCGCGTCCCGGAACCGATTGCCGGCAGCGGTGGATGGGTGCACGCCAAGTCCGACCTCGTCAGACACCACGAGGCTGTCGCCGGACCGCTTGACGAGAACGGTGCAGAGCTCCTTGGCGTCGACGCTGAAGTCAGGCGCCGCCGCCACCCACGTCGTCAAGCTGTCGAGCAGGACGGGTCCGGCGATGTCGGCGAGAACGGATGTCAGGGACGCGGCGCCCACCTCGACGGTCGGCCAGCTGTGCGGCCGCCGCTCGCGATGGGCGGCGATGCGGACTGCCATCGCTTCGTCCGTGGCGGTCCCGGTGGCGACGTACGTGACGGGGCCCTCGCCGACCAGGCGTTCGGCGACCTCGGACTTGCCCGAGCGCGCGCCCCCGAGGACGAGCGTCAGCAACGGGCGCCGCTCAAGACAGCGTGATGGACGGCTCGCGCCAGGCGGGCGCCCCACGTGGAACGTGGGCCGCCGAAGTGGTGGGTCGGTCCGTCGTCCGGGCACACGATGCAGACGGCGTCGGTGGGCGTCCCGGTGGCGTCGAGCCCTGCGTCGCGGATCGCTTGGGCCTTCGCCTCGGTGACCGTGGCGACCAGGTTGACGAGACCGGCGTCGCTCACGCGCTCGGGCACGACGGCCACGATGTTGATGGTCCCGACGAGGGTCAGCGGCCGCGGATCGGGCGGGGCCGCGGCCAGCGTGGGGGTGCTCAATCCGACCGTGGCCACGACCTCGACGCCGGTGTCGGCACCCGAGGCGTAGGAGCGCACGTCGGCGGCCGTCATCAGGCCCACGCCCTTCCCGGGCAGGCCGAGCGAGATCGCCAGCTTGCCGAGGTGGTGGTCAGGGTCGCGACGGGCGTAGCTGGGTGGTACCTGGGCGTTCACCACCCAGCGGCGCGGGCCGAGCCCACCGCCGTGAGGCGACGACGCCACGGCGCGCATCGGGCGGGGAAAGCGCCACAGCAGGACCGGCAGCTGTTGGCTGCCTTCCCGCCGCACACGGAGCTGCAAGTCCAAGGGACGTCCTCGCGTCGAGCCGGATCCATACCGGGCAGGTCAGGTCTCCTGGCTCCCGGATCGACGCTCGCCCCGGCCTTCCCGCCCCGAAGGGCCGTGGCCGTCGGTGGGGTCCGCTCCCCGGTCACAGTTGCGGGACAGCCCCCGACTCACACGGGGTTCCCTGCTCTGCGAACGCGACAGTAGCTTCCCCGCGATGGCGCGCGCCGAGTCGATCGTCTTGGTCAACACCGGTCACGGAAAAGGCAAGTCGTCGGCCGCCTTCGGGATCATGTCCCGAGGCTGGGCCCGTGGCTGGACCGTCGCCGTCGTGCAGTTCATCAAGGGTGGCAAGTGGAAGACCGGCGAGCGCAAGCTGGCCGACCACCTGGGCATCGAATGGCACACGTTGGGCGACGGCTTCACGTGGGAGTCCACCGACATGGACGAGACAATCGCCAAAGGGCGCCACGCCTGGTCGGTCGCCGCTGACAAGCTGGCGTCGGGCGACTACCAGCTCCTCATCCTCGACGAGCTCACCTATGCGGTGAAGTACGGCTGGGTCGACGTCGCCGACGTCGTCGAGGCGGTACGAAACCGCTCCCCCAAGACCAACGTCGTCATGACCGGCCGCGACGCCCCTCAGGAGATCGTCGACCTGGCCGACACCGTCACCGAGATGCGCAAGGTCAAGCACGCCTACGACGAGGGCATCAAGGCCATCAAGGGCATCGAATACTGACAGCTGCCGTGACATGATGCCCGGCGTGGACGGTATCCACGATCTGGGGGGCAAGCAGGGCTTCGGGCCGGTCGAGATGGAGACGGACGAGCCCGTGTTCCATGCCGACTGGGAGACGCGGGCGATGGCGTTGCCCTACGGGGCTCTCGCCCACGTCCCCAACGCGAGCACGTCGATGTTCCGCCACGCCATCGAGCGGATGCAACCGGCGCACTACCTGACGTCCTCGTACTACGAGCACTGGTTGACGGCCGCGGCCACGCTCGCCGTGGAGGGCGGGCTGGTCAGCCGAGAGGAGATCGACGAGCGGGCCGGCGGGACGTTCCCGATCGCCCAGCCGGTGCGGGCGGGAGACGTCCACGCACCGCCGCCGCATGCAGCGCGGTTCCACGTCGGTGACCGGGTACGGATTCGCAACCTCCATCCCCCGGGCCACACCCGTTGCCCGGCCTACATCCGCGGGCATGTCGGCGTCGTCACCCGCCTGGACGGCGAGTGGAACGTCCCCGACGTCGAGGCGCACTCGACCGAGCGCATCCCCGAGGCGACGTACTCGGTGCGCTTCGACGCCGCCGAGCTGTGGGGCGACGAGCAGACAGGCGTGACCGTGAACGTCGACTTGTGGGACTCCTACCTCGACCCGCCATGACGACCGAGCATCACCCGATACCGCCGTCGCCGGTCGAGCGGCGGGTCGCCGCCCTCGAGGAGCTGCTCACCGAGAAGGGCTACGTCCCTGAAGGGTTCATCGAGGAGTTCACCCGGACCTACGAGAGCGACGTGGGCCCGATGAACGGCGCCAAGGTGGTCGCTCGGGCGTGGGTGGACCCCGACTACAAGCAGCGTCTGCTCGAGGACGGGACGAACGCCATCGGCGAGCTGGGGTTCGGCGGGCCCGAGGGCCACCACATCGTCGTCGTGGAGAACACGCCCGACGTCCACAATGTCGTCGTCTGCACGCTGTGCTCGTGCTATCCGTGGCCTGTGCTGGGTCTGCCGCCCCGCTGGTACAAGGACCCGCCCTACCGCGCCCGGATGGTGCGCGAGCCTCGTGTCCTCTTGCAGGAGATGGGCTGCGATCTCACCGACGACGTCGACATCCGGGTGTGGGACAGCTCGGCCGAGGCTCGCTACCTCGTACTCCCCGAAAGACCGCAAGGCAGCGAGGGCCTCGACGAAGACCAGCTGGCGGCGTTGGTGACCCGGGATTCAATGATCGGCGTCGGCCGCCTGTGACGATGCAGCTCGACGTCGACGGACCGGCGGCGCCACCGCGCAGCAACGGCGAGCTGGTCTTCGACGCCCCGTGGCAGGCGCGGGTGTTCGGACTTGCCGCCGCCTTTGTTCAGACGAGGTTCGAGGGCGATCGGGAGCCGTTCCGCCAGCGCCTGATCGCGGCCATCGCCACCGACCCCGAGCGTCCGTACTGGGAAAGCTGGGTGGTCGCCCTCGAGGACCTCGTCGCCCGCTCCACCTGACGGGTGCCCGGTGAGAGTTCCCCGACTCGTCGTCGCTGCTCCCCACTCGCGTGCCGGCAAGACGACGGTGGCGACCGGCCTGATGGCCGCCCTGCGGCGAACAGGCACCGACGTGGCAGCCGCCAAGGTGGGACCGGACTTCATCGACCCCAGCTATCACGCGTTGGCGACCGGAAGGCCGGGGCGCAATCTGGACGCATGGATGTGCGGAGTGGACGCGATCCGGCCGCTGGCGGCGAAGGCAGCGGCCGGTGCGGACATCCTGATTGTCGAAGGGGTCATGGGCCTGTTCGACGGTGCCGCCGACGACGGCCACACCGCGAGCACGGCCCACATCGCCAAGCTTTTGGACGCGCCCGTGTTGCTCGTTGTCGACGCAGGCGCCATGAGCGGCTCGGTCGCCGCCGTGGCCCACGGCTTTTCGACCCTCGACGCGGACGTGCGTGTGGCCGGCGTCGTGCTGAACCGGGTCGGTAGCGACGGCCACGAAGCGCTGCTGCGCGAGGCCGTCGAGCCGCTCGGCATTCCCGTCGTCGGCGCCCTCCGCCGCGACGACGCCTTCGCCTGGCGCGACCGCCATCTTGGGCTCGTTCCCGTCGTCGAACGGCGCGCCGAGGTGGAGCGCTCGCTGGAACGGCTCGCAGACGCCATCGCTCGGCAGTGTGACCTCGCTGCCATCGCGGCGCTCGCGGCCACGGCCCCGCCCTTCGAGGCCGACGCCGTTCCCCTGCCTCGGCACCAGGCGGACGTCCGCATCGCGGTGGCGTCGGGACGGGCGTTCAGCTTCGCCTACCGAGACAATCTCGAGGCTCTCGGAGCGGCCGGCGCCGAGCTCGTGCCGTTCGACCCGGCCTGTGACGAGCGCCTACCGCCCGCCGCCCAGGGCCTGGTGGCCGGCGGTGGCTTTCCTGAGGTCTACGCCGACGAGCTCGCGGCCAACCGCCCGCTGCTGGCCGACGTGAAACGGCATTTGGACGACGGCCTCCCGACGTGGGCGGAGTGCGGCGGCCTGCTGTGGCTGGCCCGGAGCCTCGATGACCACGAGATGGCGGGCGTCGTCGACGCCAAAGCGACGATGACCGACAGGCTGACGCTCGGTTACCGGACGGCGACAGCGCTGACGGGCACCCCGATCGTCCCAGCCGGCACCGACGTCCGCGGTCACGAGTTTCACTACTCCGCCATGGAGCCCCCGGGCGAGGCGTTCGCGTTGCGCAGCCGCTTCGCTCGTGGCCGCGCCGGGTTCGCATCCCCCACGCTGGTCGCGAGCTACCTCCATGTCCATTTGGGCTCGCGGCCGGACATCGCCGAGCGGTTCGTCGCTACAGTTTCAGGCGCTGCCAGACGTGGGAAGCCGGTGTGAGTCCGGCGCGGTCGACGCTGTGACCGGGTAACCGGGAGCCAGACCCCGCAGACAGCACCCCCCACGCGAGCCGGAGACAGTCACGATGGCTGGCGCACTCATTGGCGTCGGGGTCGGGCCCGGCGATCCTGAACTTCTCACGACGAAGGCGCTCCGAGCGCTCGAGGCCGCCGACCGCATCTTCGGCCCATCCATGGCGGTCGACGCCGTCGGCCGTGCCGAGTCGATCGTCCGGGAGGCGAATCCAGAGCTGCGGGTCGAGCGGCTGGTGTTCGCGATCCGGCGCGACGACCAGGCGAGGAGCGAGGCGCACAGAACGGCGGCGGCACGCATCGTCGAGTCCCTCGACGCCGGCGAGCGGGTGGCGTTCATCACGCTGGGCGACCCCAACGTCTACAGCACATTCCACCACCTGGCCCGCCTCGTCATCGAGCAGCGGCCGGAGGTCCGCGTCGACACCGTCCCCGGGATCATGGCCTTCCAGGACCTGGCCGCCCGCGCCGGCATGGTCGTCCTCGACGGCACGGAGAGGCTCCAGCTGGTCAGCGCCGTCGACGGTCCCCAGGCGGTCGACGACGCCCTGGCCGACGAGGACGCCGCCGTCATCGTGTACAAGGGCGGACGCCATCTCCCCGCCATCGCCGGGCGACTCGAGGACGAGGGCCGTCTCGACGGAGCCGTGTTCGGAGAGCTCCTCGGCCTGCCCGGCGAGCGCGTCGGCCTTGTCAAGCAGTATGGCGACGCGGCGGCGGCCTACCTGGCGACGGTGATCGTCCCGCCGCGGCGGCGGGCGTGATCTCGTTCGTCGGCGCCGGCCCCGGCGCCCCCGACCTGATCACCCTGCGTGGCGCCGCCCGCCTGGCCGCGGCCGACGTGGTGGTCTGGGCGTCTTCGCTCGTGCCCGAGCCCTTGTTGGACCACGCCAAGCCGGGCGCGGAGATCCACGACTCGGCGATCATGACGCTCGAGGACGTCATCGCCGTCTACGAGGCACACGGTGACGCCCGGATCGTCCGCCTGCACTCCGGCGACCCTGCCGTCTACGGCGCCATCCAGGAGCAGATCGACTGGTGCGCCGCCCACGGCCGCGACTTCGAGATCGTCCCTGGCGTCAGCTCGCTCGCCGCGGCCGCAGCCGCCGTCCGGCGCGAGCTGACGATCCCGGCGGTGAGCCAGAGCGTCGTGCTCACCCGCCTCGCCGGCCGGACGAGAGCCTCCATGCCCGACCGGGAGTCGGTCTCCGCCTTCGCCGCCCACCGGGCGACGATGGCCGTCTTCCTCTCCGCCGCCCGGCCCCACGAGCTCCAGGCAGAGCTCCTCGCCGGCTACCCGCCGGACACACCGGCGGCGATCATCGTCCGCGCCAGCTGGCCCGACGAGCTCGTCGTGCACACGACGGTCGCCGGGCTCCGGCGCGACCTCGCCGCGACCAAGGCCCGTACGACCGTGCTCGTCCTCGTGGGCGATGCCCTCGCGCCAGACGCGGGACGACAGTCCCGCAGCCACCTCTACTCACCGGCGTACTCGCACAAGTTCCGCAAGGCGAGCACCGCATGAGCAAAGGGCTCCGAACAGGGTGGACGACAGGCACGTGCGCGTCGGCGGCGGCCAAAGCCGCGGCCATCGGGCTGACGACGGGCACGGCGCCGCTCGAGGTGGAGGTCCGCCTGCCTCGGGGGGAGATCGTTGCCTTCCCCGTGGAGGCCGAGGGCTCCAACCGCTGCGTCGTCGTGAAGGACGCCGGGGACGACCCCGACTGCACCGACGGTGCTCGCTTGACGGCGACGGTCGACTGGAACGCAGACGCCGTCGCCACCGAGCTCCTGGCGGGCCCGGGTGTGGGCGTCGTCACCAAGCCCGGCTTGGGGCTCGCCGTCGGCTCGCCGGCCGTCAATCCCGTCCCCCGTCGGATGATCCTCGCTGCACTCGCCGAGGTCACCGACCACCCCCTCCGGGTGACAATCGAGGTGCCCGGGGGTGAGCAGATGGCCGCGAAGACGACGAACGCTCGCCTCGGGATCGTGGGCGGCATCTCGATCCTCGGGACGACCGGCGTCGTTCGGCCGTTCTCGACCGCCGCCTACCGGGCATCGGTCGTCCAGCAGGTCGACGTGGCCGCCGCCCAGGGTGAGCGCATGATGGTGCTGGCGACCGGAAGCAGGTCGGAACGGGCAGCGCGGCGCCTCTACCCCGACCTGCCCTGCGTGTCGTTCGTCGAGGTGGGCGACTACACCGGCGTCGCCCTACGCCGGGTCGCCGCCCGCGGCATGGCCCGCGCAGTCTTCGTGGGCATGGCCGGGAAGATCACCAAGCTCGCCGCGGGTGTGATGATGACGCACTTCCATCGCTCCAAGGTCGACGGTGCTCTGCTCGCCGAAGTCGCCACCGAGGCCGGCGCTCCGCGCTCGGTCGTCGACGCGGCCACGGCCACCGAGACGGCGCGCCACTTCTTCGAGGTGTGCCTTGCCGAACAGTGCGCCGCTCCGCTCGAGGTGCTCTGCGGCCGGGCCCAGGCGCAGTGCGAGCAGCACACGGCGGGCACTGTCGCTGTCGACGTGGTGATGGTCGACTTCGACGGCGCGGCGGTCGTCGCGTCCAGCCCGGCGCGCTACAGTCCGCGTGCTGTCGTAGACGGGAAGCCGGTGTGAGTCCGGCGCGAGTCCCACTGTGACCGGGCAGCGCCCGGGAGCCAGGCCCCCGGCGGCGGTGACCGAGTCCCGTCCACCGGAGCAGCCGGCCGTGGCCACCAGCATTGCGGTCGTCGGCGTCACCGAGCCGTTGGGGAAGGACGCCCAGCGCGCCGTGGAACAAGCCGACCTGCTGGTCGGGAGCCGGCGGCAGCTCGACGCCGTGGGCCGCGACGGGCTCGAGATCTTCGGCGCCGTCGCCGACGTGCTCGACGCCGTCGCCGCCGAGCCGGGCGCGG
>CADDZP010000157.1 GCA_902812475.1 Actinomycetota bacterium
TGGGTGCGACTTCACCGCAGCCTCGACCTCTTCGGGATACACCTTCTCGCCGCCGGTGTTGATGCACTGCGATCCCCGGCCGAGCAGGCGGATGCTGCCGTCGGCGTCGACGGTGGCCATGTCGCCCGGCAGCGTCCAGCGCACGCCGTCGACCTCGACGAACGTCCGGGCGCTCCTCTCGGGGTCGTTGTGGTAGCCGATCGGCACACGTCCGCGAACCGCCAGGCGGCCGACCTGTCCCGACCCGCGCGCAACGGGTTGGAAGTCGTCGTCGACGACGGCGGTCTCGGGGCGGGCGTTGAACTTCAGGGACTGCGGCGGCGCCCCGCTGCGGGTGGTCACTGTCGCCGCCTCCACCGGGGCCTCGGACGATCCGACCGCTTCCGAGATGGCGACGACCGTCGGCAGACGCTCGAGGAGCTCTGCCTTCACGTGGCCCGAGAGGATGGCGGCACCCGAGCCGAGCAGGCGCAGCGACGACGTGTCGTATCGGTCCGGGTGGGCGCGCAGCTCCTCGAGGAGAGGCACGGCCGAGACGTCGCCGGTCATGTTCAGCGACGTCAGGCGTTCGCGTTGCACGATGTCGAGGACCGTCGCGGGGTCCACGTGGCGCGCGTGGTAGAGCACGACCTTGCCGCCGCCGAGCAGCGTGGCCAGCGCCGACCACTGCCCGCCGGCGTGCATCAGCGGGCTGAGGCTGAGCTGCACGAACTGGTCGGGACCGGGATCGTCGGCGGGCAGGAAGGAGCGCAGGCGCAGCGCCTTGTTGCTGATCGGCGTCCGGGCGATGTCCTCTGGCTTGTCGATGGGCGGCCCGGCCGGGTTCCCACCGCCGAGGACGGCGAAGAAGATGTCCTCCTGGCGCCACACCACGCCCTTGGGCCGACCCGTCGTTCCGCCGGTGTACAGCACGTAGTGGTCGTCGCCGCTGCGCGGGCCGAAGTCTCTGTCGGCGCTGCCCTTGGCCAGGAGTGCCTCGTAGTCGTTGTCCCGAGCGACCGAGGGCTCCAGCACGGGCGTCATCTGCGGCTCGTGGAACAGGGCCTGGGCGGTGGCGTCGTCGAGGACCTGGCGCAGCTCTTCGGCAACGTATCGCCAGTTCACGTTGATGGGAACCGCCCGAGCCTTGTAGCAAGCGAGCATTGCTTCGAGGTGCTCGGGCGAGTCGTACAGCTGGAGGCCGACGTGATCGCCCGGCTCGATACCGAATTCGGTCTGCAGCGCGTGGGCGAGCCGCGTCGCCCGCTCGTCGAGCTCGGCGTACGTCAGTCGACGGTCGCCGCACACCACCGCCTCCCGCTCGGGGACGGTGTCGGCAACGATCTCGAACAGGTCGGCGATGTTGAACGCAAGTATTTTGCGAGTCTGCCATGGCCGACCTGATCCCGAAGGAGCGATACATCTCCCGGGAGTTCCTCGACCTGGAGATGGAGCGGCTGTGGCCCCGGGTCTGGCAGGTGGCGTGCCGGGAAGAGGAGATCCCGACCGCGGGCGACTACGTGGAGTACGTCATCGGCGACCAGTCGATCCTGGTCGTGCGGCGCGCCGACGGTGGGATCGGTGCGTACTACAACGCCTGCCTGCATCGAGGCACGCAGCTGGCCGCGGGCGCGGGGTCGTTCGCCGACGGCCGCATCAAATGCAGCTACCACGGCTGGTGCTACGACCTGTCGGGGTGCGTCACGTCGGTGCCCGACCGCGAGGAGTTTCCCGGGCTCCCGGCTGACATGCGCCTCGGTCCGCAGCGCGTCGACACGTGGGGCGGCTTCGTGTTCGTCAACATGGATCCCGACTGCGAGCCGCTGCTCGAGTTCCTCGACCCCATCCCGAAGCTGCTGAGCGACTACCGCCTCGACGAGATGCGGTTGCGTGCGTACCAGACGCTCGTCCTGCCGGCGAATTGGAAGGCGGCGCTCGACGCCTTCAACGAGGGCTACCACGTCCAAGGCGCCCACCCGCAGATCCTTCCGTGGACCGACGACGTGTCGATCGCCTACGAGCAGTACGACCGCCATGCCCGGTACGGCCGTCTGGAGAACGCCCGCCGCCAGTTGCGGCCCTCGCCGCGACTCGACCTCGACGAGTTCGATGAAGGCGAGATCCTGGCTGGACTCGTCGCCGGCCTCGGGGGCGCCTTCCTGAAGGACGAGAAGGCCGCCGTGGAGGAGCTGCGCGCGGCCGGCCTGCCCCCGGGCACGATGCTCGGCGCCTACCAGGAGCGGCGCATGAAGCTGCTCACCGACCGCGGGTTCGACACGTCCGGCTTCACGCCCGAGCGCATGACGAGCGCCGAGGACGTCTACTGGTTCCCGAACATGGTCGGGCCCATCTATCCGGGCAGCGCCCTGCTGTTCCGGATGCGGCCCAACGGTCTCGACCCCGACTCGTGCCTGAAGGACGTCTGGGTGCTCGAGTGGCGCCCGCCCGGCGACGAACGCCCGATGCCCGAGCGCCGGTTCTACGAGGACTGGCGGGCCAAGACGTGGGACCCGGTCTCGACCCAGGACTACGAGAACCTGGTCAAGGTGCAGATCGGCATGCACTCACGCGGCTTCGAAGGCTTGCGGCTCAACCAGCGCCAAGAGAGCAACATCGCCCACATGCACCGCGTCCTCGACCGCTACCTCGCCTGACTGGCGGTACCAAGCGTTCCTATGGCAACGGCGAGTACCGCCAACCGAGCGCTCAGACCGCCTGCTTCTCGAGGATGTGGACCGAACATGCCGAGCCGAGGCCGATGACGTGGGTCATGCCGACCTTGGCACCCTCGACCTGGCGATCGCCGGCCTCACCCCGGAGGTGGGTGGCGACCTCGTAGATGTTGGCTGCGCCGGTGGCGCCGATGGGGTGGCCCTTGGAGATCAGCCCACCGCTGACGTTGACGGGGATCTTGCCATCGCGCATGGGGCCGCCAGAGTCGATGAAGGCGCCCGCCCCGCCCGGCTCGCACAGACGCAGGTTGTCGTAGTGGACGAGCTCGGCGGTGGCGAAGCAGTCGTGGAGCTCGACGAGGTCGAGGTCCTGGGGGTCGACGCCGGACTGCTCGTAGGCCTGGTCGGCGGCCATTCGTGTCAGCGTGTTGACGTCGGGCTGCACCTGGCCGGACTCCACCCAGGGGTCCGACGTCATCACCGACGCCGAGACCTTCACCGCCCGCTTGCGTACGTCGGGGTCGAGCGTCTTCAGCTTCGACTCCGAGACCAACACCACGGCTGCGGCGCCGTCGCCGGTCGGGCAGCACATGAGCAACGTGTTCGGGTACGCCTGCATCGGGGCGTTCATGATCTCGTCGAGGCTGAACACCTTCTGGTACTGGGCCAGCGGGTTGAGGCTCGAGTGCATGTGGTTCTTCTCGGCGATCTTGGCGAACTGCTCGAAGCCCACGCCATCGTGCTCGGCCGCGTACTCCATGCCCGCCTGGGCGAACACGCCGGGCATGATGCCCGTGCCGAGCACGCCCTCGACGGGCATGACGCCGCCGTAACGCCCGCTCGGCTCGAACACGTTCTTCTTGTCACGCTGCTTCCCGGCGTTGCCGAGCAGCCCGGCCTTGCCCATCTGCTCGGCGCCGATCGCCAGCCCCATGTCGGCCTCGCCCGCCTTGATGGCCATGATCACCGTGCGCACGGCCGACGCCCCCGTCGCACATGCGTTGCTGACGTTGTAGACGGGGATGCCGGTCTGGCCGATCTGCTTCTGGATCTGCTGGCCCAGGGTGAACATCTCGAACTGGCTGCCGACGGCCATCACGTTCATGTCGTGGATGCCGGCGTCGGCATCGGCCATGGCGTCGAGAGCGGCGTCGGAGGCGAGGTCGACGACGTCCTTGTCGGGGTAGCGCCCGAACTTCGTCATCGCCGCACCGATGATCCAGACGTTGTCAGCCATCACGCACTCTCCTCGGGCTCGAAACCGAAAGCGACAGCCTCGGTGCCGTCGTCATCCATGCCGGCGACGAACGTCGTCATCCGCACCGGCATGTTCAGCTGGACGTGGTCGGGGTCGGGGTCGACGTTGACGATGTTGGTCTTGACCACGCCGCCGCCGTCGAGCCCGACGATCGCCGACACGTACGGCACGGCGATGTTCGGGGCCGCTCGGTGCACGATCGTGTAGGAACGGACGGTGCCGTGGTCGCTCAACGCCTTCGTCCCGAACGACGTCTTGCCGCACTTGGCGCACGCGTTGCGGCGATCGAAGTACAGCGCACCGCAGCTCTCGCACTGGTGGGCGACGAGGTGGGGGGCGCCGTCATCGAGCACCAGGTAGTCGACGATTGGAACTTGTTGACCCATAAAAGGGGAGCATAAGTGGCAGTGCACGGATTCGACCTAGGCGGCAGAGTCGCGATCGTCACCGGCGGAAGTCGAGGGCTCGGGCGGTCGATCGTCATGGGCTTGGCCCAGGCCGGCGCCGACTTGGTCATCGCCAGCCGCAAGCTCGACAACTGCAAGGCCGTCGCCGAGGAGGTGGAGACGACGACGGGCCGCCAGGCTCTGCCCGTCGCCTGCCACGTCGGCCACTGGGACGACCTCGAGGAGCTCGTCGACGCCGCCTACGGCCGCTTCGGCAAGGCCGACGTCCTCGTCAACAACGCCGGCATGTCCCCGCTCTATCCCGACCTCCTGAGCGTGACCGAGGAGCTGTACGACAAGGTCTTCGCCGTGAACCTGAAGGGCCCGTTCCGCCTGAGCGTCCTGGTCGGCACGCGCATGGTGGAACAAGGCGGTGGGTCGATCGTCAGCCTCAGCAGCATCGGCTCCCTCCGGCCCTACGGCGGCATCGTGCCGTACGCGGCGGCCAAGGCCGGACTCAACGCCATGACCGTGGGTCTGGCCGACGCCTTCGGGCCGACGGTGCGCGTCAACTGTGTGGTCCCGGGCTCGTTCGCCACCGACGTCGTGCAGCACTGGGACGAAGCCACCAAGCGGGGCGCCGCCGAGCGGCCGGCCCTGAAGCGCATCGGCGAGCCCGACGAGATCGTCGGTGCCGTCCTCTACTTCGCCAGCGACGCGTCCAGCTACACGACCGGTGCCTTGCTGCGCGTCGACGGCGGGGCCGTCTGACCGGCATGGGGACCTACGTGGTCACCGGTTCGGCGTCGGGAATGGGCGCCGCGACCAAGCAGCGGCTGGAGGCCGACGGCCATGACGTCATCGGCGTCGACCTCCGAGACGCCACCGCCACCTTCGACCTCGGCACCCCCGACGGGCGCACCGACGCCGTCGAAGCCCTCGTCGAGCACGCCGAGGGCGCCATCGACGGCGTGGTGACGTTCGCCGGCCTGGCCGGCACGTCGACGAGGCCGGGCGGCACGGTGGCGTCGGTCAACTACTTCGGCACCGTCGCTCTCCTCGAAGGCCTGCGCCCCGCCCTCGAGGCGGCCCGGGGCAAGCAGCCAGCGGCGGTCGCCATCAGCTCGAACTCCTCCACCGTGCAGCCGGGCCTGCCCGCCGAGCTGGTCGAGGCCTGCCTCGAGGGCGACGAGGGGCGCGCCCGGGGCATGGGCGACGAGCTAGGCGCTCCCATCGCCTATCCGTGCAGCAAGTTGGCCGTCGCCAGGTGGGTGCGGCGCACCGCTCCCCAACGGGCCTGGGCAGGCGCCGGCATCACCCTCAACGCCGTGTCGCCCGGCTACATCGAGACTGCGATGACCGCCGAGATCCGCAAGGACGAGAAGATCGGACCACTGCTCGACCTGTTCCCGATCCCCGTAGGCAGAGGCGGCCGTCCCGAGGAGATCGCGGCCCTCGTCGCCTTCCTGCTCGGGCCCGACGCCCGGTTCTTCTGCGGGTCGGTCATCCTCGCCGACGGCGGGAGCGAGGCTGTGCTTCGCCCCGACGATTGGCCATCGCCTTGGTAGGCGGACCCCGTACCCTTGAGCCGGGAAAGGTCTACGTGGATTCGGGGTTGAGCTAGGAGTGAGCAGCCAGCCGCTGGTGAGCGACGCGGAGATGGCCGCGACCTCGGTTGGCGCCGTCCTCCCGCCCGACGCCCACGGCTGGAAGTGGTGGGCCCGCCGCCTCGTCGGCGCCGTCCTGCTCGGCGTGGCCGCCGCCTTCGCCTACCAGCGCCGCCACGAGCTCGGTCAGGCCATGGACCTGCTCGGGAATCTTCGGGTGACCGGTCTGGCCGTCGCCATCGCCTTCGAAGGGGCATCGATGGTGGCCTTCGCCCGGCTGCAGCGGTGGTTGCTGCACGAGGGGGGCGTCGAGGTCCGGCTCATGCCCATGGTGCAGATCACCTTGGCCGGCAACGCCTTGTCGACATCGCTTCCTGGCGGGGCGGCGTGGGCGGCGGCGTGGGCCTTCGGGCAGTTGCGCCGGCGGGGCGCCGACCGGGTCCTGGCCGGGTGGGTCGTTCTCGTGGCCGGGGCTCTCGCCAGCTACGCCCTCTTCATGATCCTCGTCGTCGGCGCTCTCATCGCCGGCTCCGTGGGCCCGGCGGCCCACGCGCGGTTCGTGCTGCTTGGGTTGGGCGCCATCCCCTTCGTCGTCGCCGCCGTCGTCCTCGCCGCCAGGCGGTGGCCGATCATCGACCGCCTGGCTCCCGTCTGCGAGCGAGCCGTGTGCGCCCTGCCCAAGGGCCACACCCTGCTGGGCGTCGCCCAACGCACATGGGAGCGTCTCCTCACCGTCAAGCCGAGCCGGCGGGCCTGGACCGAGGCATTCGGGCTGGGGGCCCTCAACTGGCTCGAGAACTGCGCCTGTCTGGTCGCGTGCATCTGGGCCGTGCACGCCCACATCCCTTGGCACGGCATCCTCGTCGCCTACTCGCTCACCCAGGTGCTGGCCAGCGTCCCCATCACGCCCGGCGGCCTGGGCGTCGTCGAAGGCGGTCTGACGGCGCTTCTCGTCGCGTACGGCATGCCCACCAACGAGGCCCTGGCCAGCGTGCTGCTCTACCGGGCCGTCAGCTTCTGGGGCCTGGTCCCGATCGGGTGGGGCGTGTGGGGCTACCTCAGCCTGCAGACCCGCAGGCCCCAGCGCCGCAAGGACCGTCCCCACCCGTGGGCGGTGCACATCCACCGCTCGCGGGGAGCCGTCGAGTCACCGCCGCGCAGCGCGCCCGACATCGTCCTGCCGACCAAGCCGTGCGAGGGCTGTCCCGACCATCCCGACGAACATGTGCACGTCGGTGAAGAAGTGAAAGTTTCATGAGCGTTCTCCACCCGTTTGACAGTGGCCATGGGCACAATGGGGAGGTGGCCCGCCGCGTGTCATCGAGGCCCTATCGAACGGTTCTGCGTTTTCGACCGCGGCGGCGTGTCCTCGAACCGGCGGGCAAGGTGGCCGTGGTGCTGTCCGGCGGCGGCAACCGGGGCGTGGTGCAGGTCGGCATGCTGCGCGCCCTGGTGGAGGCCGGCGTGCGCCCCGACGTCGTCGTCGGCACGTCCGTCGGCTCGTTGAACGGCGCCGCCTTGGCGCGCGACCCCAGCCCGGCCGGCATCGACGAGCTCGAAGCCGTATGGCTGACGCTGAGTCGGGAGCGCCTCTTCGGGGACGGCCGGCTCACACGCGCCTGGCGCCTCGCCAGCCGCGCCAGCCACCTGTTCGCCAGTGAAGGACTGGCCGAGGTCATCGACAGCTTCGGCGTCGAGGAGTTCGCCGAGCTCGCCGCTCCCCTGCGGGTCGTCGCGTGCGACCTCACCACCGGCGCCGAAGCGGTCTTCACGTCCGGACCCCTGAAGCCCGCCCTGCTGGCGAGCTGCGCCCTGCCAGGCGTGTACCCGCCTGTCGAGCACGACGGCCGGCTGCTCGTCGACGGCGGCGTGGTGAACAACGTGCCTGTGTCCCATGCCCTGTCCGGTCCCGTGCAGCACGTCTACGTCTGCGACACGTCGGCCGACCTCGACGTCGGTCTTCCCCGCTCGGCGGGAAACTCCCTCGTGGCGTTGTAGCCGGCTTCGATGAGCTCCGACGC
>CADDZP010000158.1 GCA_902812475.1 Actinomycetota bacterium
CGCCATGTCGGCACCCTGCCCGACGACCCGTTCGTGGCTTACGGCACGCCGACGGCGTTCGGCGTCGGGATGCTCCACGGCGTCGGCGCCGAGACGCCGACCCAGGTGCTGGTCTTCCTGGCCGCCGCGGGGGCCGGGGGGACGGTCGAGGGTCTGGTGCTGCTCGGCTGCTTCATCACCGGCCTGCTGACGTCGAACTCCCTCATCGCCGCCGCCGGCACGTTCGGGTTTCTGCGGGCGTCGCGCAACTGGTCGGTGTACGCCAGCGTCTCCGTGGTGACGGCCGTCTTCAGTCTCGTCGTCGGCACGATCTTCCTCGTGGGCCAGTCGACGACGCTGCCGGCCTTCTTCGGCGGATAGCGATGACGGGAACCGACCAGCTGGACGACATCCTCGACCGGCTGCGCCGGGCGGGAGGACGGATCACGCCGACCCGACGCGCCCTGGTCACGGCGCTTCTCGACTACGACGGCCATCCCACCGCAGAAGGGCTGGCCGCCGCCGTGCAGGCCCGCCGGCCCGAGGTGCACCAGACGACGATCTACCGGATCCTCGACGACCTCGAGCGCCTGGGCGTCATCGAGCACACCCATCTGGGGCACGGCCCGGCCGTGTACCACCTGAGCGAGAGCGCCCACCCCCACGTGGTGTGCGAGCGCTGCGGCACCGTGATCGAGGTGGGCCGCGGCGCCTTCGACGCCCTGGCCCGCCGGCTGCAGGCCGAGCACGACTTCGTGCTCCACCCCGGTCACTTCGCCGTCACGGGCAGGTGCCGGCACTGTGCCGTCGAATAGACGACCGACATGCGGCACAGGAACGCACGGTGGCTGGGCGCCGTCGCCGCGCTCCTCGTGATGGTGTTCGCCGCGCCGCTCATTCGGGCGCGGGCGCGGGCCTCCTCTCCGATCACCTTCACCGACGGCGACGGCATCCACGTGCTCAACGTCCAGGCCATCGACAGCCGGCAGTACAACGTGCGCGTCAGCTCCCCCGCCCTCGGGCGCGCCGTCGACGTCCGCATCCTCCTCCCGGCCGGCTATTCGGACCACGCGGCCAGTCGGTACCCGGTGCTGTACCTCTTCCATGGGACGAGCGGTCGGGCGTCGGACTGGGTCAAGTTCGGCGGTGCCGAGCAGGCGACCGCCGCCCTTCCTTTGATCACGGTGATGCCCGACGCCGGCTTCGACGGCGACGGCGGAGGCTGGTTCACCAACTGGTACGACACCAAGACCGCGCTCGGACCGTCGCAGTGGGAGACGTTCCACGTCGATCAGGTCATCCCCTGGGTGGACGCCAACCTGCGCACGATCGCTCGCCGCGAAGGCCGCGCCATCGCCGGCCTCTCCCAGGGCGGCTTCGGATCCACGACCTACTCGGCCCGCCACCCCGACCTGTTCGTCTCCGCTGCCTCGTTCTCGGGAGCGCCCGACATAGACAACAACCCGTTCGTCGCCGCAGGGGCGACCGCCATCATCCAAGCCACGGCCACCTTCCTCGACAACGTCGAGCCCGACGCCATGTTCGGGCCCCGCGCCACCAACGAGATCAACTGGCAGGGCCACGACCCCGCCGACCTCGCCACCAACATGCGAGGCGTCGACACATGGCTGTACACGGCGTCGGGCGCGCCGGGCCCGTACGACCCGCCTCCGCCGAATCCGTACCCGATGGGCATCGAGTTCGCCACCCACGAGTCGACGCTCAACTTCTACGACCGCGCCCAACAGGGCGGCGTGCCCGTACACCTCGTCGACTACGGCAACGGCACGCATACGTGGCCCTATTGGGCACGGGACCTGCGTGAGTACCTGGTCCCGCTGATGGCGACGTTCGCCACTCCCCCGGCGCCGCCACAGGACATGTCGTACCGATCGGTGGACCGATCGTGGTCGCAGTGGGGCTGGACCGTCTCGCTCGACCGGCAGGCCGACGAGCAGTTCAGCTCGCTCACGTACGCCACGGCGAGCGGCTTCACCCTTCGGGGGGCGGGGACAGCAACGGTCGTCACCCCGAGCCTGTACCGGCCCAACGAAGCGCTCGTGGTCAGCGTGGCGGGTCCCAACGCCACCGCGACGCGAACGGTGAGTGCCGACGGGGACGGCCATCTCCGCCTGACGATTCCCCTCGGCGGCGACAACGTGCCCGCGGCCGTGGCCCGCAGTGCAGTCGTGGGGGACGCCGGCGTGCCGGCGTGGGGCGCCACGGCGGTCGTCGGAATCTGGCCCGTCCGCTGACGCGGCAACGCCGCCGCCCCGCTCTACGCTTGCTCTCAGGGTCGGCCCAGGGTCGACCCAGCGACTGGGACGACCCTGAGAACCGTCTGAACCGCGCAGAGAAGGGAGACGTCGATGGAACAAGCGCCCCTGCGGGTGCTGGTCGTCGACGACGAGAGCTACATCACCGACCTGGTCGGAACGGCCCTGCGTTATGAGGGTTTCCAGGTCGAGGAAGCCGTGAACGGTCGCGGCGCCATGGCCGCGGCGGCGTCGTTCCGCCCTGATCTGGTGATCCTCGACGTCATGCTCCCCGACCTCGACGGCTTCGAGGTCACCCGCCGGCTGCGGTCCGAGGGCTTCCGGGCACCGGTGCTGTTCCTCACCGCCAAGGACGCCACCGAGGACAAGGTGGTCGGCCTCACCATCGGCGGCGACGACTACCTGACCAAGCCCTTCGCCCTCGACGAGCTCATCGCCCGCGTGCGGGCCGTCCTCCGGCGGACGGGCGCGGGCGCGGCCGACGAGTCGCTTCGCTTCGCCGACCTGGTGATGGACGAGGAGACCCACGAGGTCCGCCGGGGCGACACCCTGGTGCAGCTGACTCCGACAGAGTTCAAGCTTCTGCGCTACTTCCTTCTCAACCCACGGCGGGTGCTGTCCAAGACGCAGCTCCTCGAGCACGTGTGGGAATACGACTTCGGCGGCGATCCCAACATCCTCGAGACATACATCTCGTATCTGCGGAAGAAGTTGAACGCCGCCGGGCCGCCGGTGATCCAGACCGTGAGGGGCGTCGGCTACAGCTTGCGCCTCGCCTCGTGAGGAGGGTTCTGACGTGTCGCTGCGCGCCCGGCTCGTGGCCGTGGCGTCGGCGCTCGTCGTCGTAGGCCTCGTCGTCACCGGCGTCGTCACCTACACGTTCCTGCGGTCGACGCTGCTGCGGCGCGTCGATCAGCAGCTCGACCTGCTGCACCGCCGCGCCGAGGTCCAGCTGCTGCGCTCGGGCGACACCAACGCCCTGGGACGGGCGGCCGCCTTCGACACCGTCGCCGGCTCGCCGCCGTTCCTGCAGGTACGTGACGCCGACGGCGACATCCTCGGCAGCGTCGTCGTGCGTCCACCGGGCGAGCGGACCTACACGCCCGACCTCCCGTCCCATCTGCCCGCCGCACCGGTCGACCCCGACCCCGGCCCGGGCGGACCGAGCAAGTACTTCACCGTGGCCGCGGCGGAGACGGGCGGACCGGACTTCCGGGTGAACGTGTCATCCTTCGGGCCCACCGGTCAGACGCTGATCGTCGCCCTGCCGTTGCGGGACGTCACCCACACGCTGAACCGCTTCCGCAACATCGAGGTGCTCGTCACCGTCGCCGTCGCCGTCGCCGTCGCCGGTGTGGGCTTGTGGCTGGTGCGCATCTCCATGCGGCCGCTCACCGGGATGGCCGCCACCGCCGACGCCATCGCCGCCGGTGACCTCACCCAGCGGGTGACGGCCACCGACGAGACCACCGAGGTGGGACGGCTCGGCCACGCCCTGAACACCATGCTCGACCAGATCGAGGGCGCATTCGCCCAGCGTCAGGCGTCCGAGGACCGGCTGCGCCGCTTCGTGGCCGACGCCTCCCACGAGCTGCGCACGCCGCTGACGTCGATCCGCGGGTACGCAGAGCTGTTCCGACGGGGGGCGGCGACCAGGCCCGACGACCTGGCCAAGGCCATGTCGAGGATCGAGGACGAGGCTGCCCGCATGGGCGTGCTCGTCGAGGAGATGCTGCTGCTGGCCCGTCTCGACCAGGGACGGCCGCTCGAGCGCAAGCCCGTCGACGTGGCGGCGATGGCGTCCAAGGCCGTGGCCGACGCCCGCGTCGTCGAGCCCGACCGGCCGATCGAGCTGGAGACCGACGGTGAGGTGGAAGTGGTGGGCGACGCCGTTCGCCTCCGTCAGGTCTTCGACAACCTGCTCTCGAACGTCCGCACCCACACGGCGCCGGGTACGCCTGCGGCCGTGCGCGTGCGCACGGACGGCACGACGACGACGATCGTCGTCGAGGACGAGGGGCCGGGCATGAGCGACGAGCAGGCAGCCCGGGCCTTCGAACGCTTCTATCGGGCCGACCCGTCGCGCACGCGTGCCAGCGGCGGCGCCGGGCTGGGCCTGTCGATCGTCAGCGCCATCGTCGAGGCCCACGGCGGCCGCGTGGCCGTCGAGTCGGCGCCTGGCCAGGGCGCCAGGTTCGTCGTGTCGCTGCCGGTCGCCGGGCCACCCGACCCCGCCCTACCTGGCGAGGACCACCAGGAACTCGATCAGCCCGTGGTCGTCAGTGCTGACGGGTCCGAAGCTCGGGTTGGGGATGCCCCAGTCGGCGAAGACGACGGGGATCGAGCCGCTGACCCGGATGGTGTCGCCTGAGCGCTCGGCCTGGAGGTCGGCAACAGCGGGCTTGGTGACGCCGTGGATGGTCAAGTCGCCACTCGCCTTCGTCGACACCCGGCCGGTGGTCGAGGGCAGGTCGATCGGCTGTGTGAGCTTGAACGTGGCGGTCGGGAAGCTCGACACGTCCATGATGCGACCGCGGAACTGGGCGTCGCGGCGGGCCTGGTCGCTGGACACCTGGGTGAGATCGACGTTCACCGTCGCGGCGGTGACGCGGTTGCCGGCGATGGTGCTGTCGCCCGTGACGGCGGTGGTGCGGCCCACGGCTGTGTTCTTCTGGCCGAACAGGATCTCGTCGACGCGGTAGCCGGCCTGGGAGCCGTTCGTCACCTTCCACGTGCCGTCGAGAGACCCACTGCCGTCGCTGGCGCCCGCTGCGGTCGTCGCCGAGCTCTTGTCCGACGACAAGCTCAGCTTCTTGGGCGCCTTGCCCTCGATGAAGTGGATGTAGACGTAGGGGCCGGCAACGGCGAGGACCGCCACCACGACCACACCGATGATGAGTGTCTTCTTCCAGCCGCGCATGATCAGGATCCATTCGCCAAGACTGAGCCCGAGCCCGGGAGTTGGTCAGAGAACGCTGGGAATCAGTCCACCAGAGCCTGGTAGACGAGCTGCTTGAGCTGGGGCCGGATGGGGTAGGTGCTCGACGGCAGAAGCTGGGTGAAGAACAAGGCGGTGATCTGTTCGACGGGGTCGACCCAGAAGGCGGTGCTGGCCGCGCCGCCCCACGCATATTCCCCCGGGCTGGCGAGCACCTTGTTCTTCACCGGGTCGTCGAGGACGGAGAAACCGAGCCCGAAGCCGACGCCGTCGAAGGTGGTCTCCGCGAACAGCGGGCGGCCGTACGCCTCGAGGTCCGCACCGCCGGGCAGGTGATTCTGGGCCATGTAGCGCACCGTGCGCGAGCCGAGCACGCGCACGCCGTCCAGCTCGCCCTCGTTCAACAGCATCTGGGTGAACCGGTGGTAGTCGGCGGCGGTCGACACCAGCCCGCCGCCACCGGAGAAGGCGTCGGGCGCGCGCATGGCCAGGTCACCGAGGACGTCCAGCCGCGTCGCCTTCCTCGTCGCCGGGTCGGGGATGTAGAGGGCGGCCAGTCGATCGTGGTTCTCGTCGCCCACGACGAAGGCGGTCTCGTCCATGCCGAGGGGACGGAAGATGCGCTCCTCGAAGAACCGGTCGAGGGGCTGTCCGGACGCCACCTCCACGACCCGCCCCAGCACGTCGGTGGACACGCCGTAGTTCCACTCGGTACCGGGCTGGAAGAGCAGCGGGAAGGCGGCCCAGGTGTCGCAACAGGCGCCCAGGTCCATGCCCGGAGGAGTGCTCCACTCGAAGCCGGCCTGGCGGTACATGGCGTCGACCGGATGGGTGTAGTGGAAGCCGTAGGTCAGACCCGACATGTGCGTCAGCAGGTGCCAGATGCGGACGGGCTCGGTGGCCGGCTCGATGACGGGGCGGAGCGACGAGCCCTTCTTGTAGACGCGGGCTTCGGCGAAGGAGGGGATGAAGCGGCTGACGGGGTCCTTGAGCTCGAAGGCGCCTTCCTCGTACAACATCATGGCGGCGACCGAGGTCACCGGCTTGGTCATCGAATAGATGCGGAAGATGGTGTCGAGCTCGACGGGCAGGTTGGCTTCGATGTCCCGCTTGCCGTAGCGGCCGACGTGGACGATGGTGCCGGCGCGGCTCACGGCCAGCAGCCAGCCTGGCAGCAGGCCGTCGTCGACGTAGCGGGCGAAATGGCGGTCGATCCGCTCGAGGCGGCCGACGTCGAACCCCGCCTCGGCCGGGTCGATCTCGACCTTCAGCTCAGCCATTGGTCCCGTCCTTCAGCTCGATGATGATTTCCCGGTACGGCTCGGTGCCGGTGTTGCGGGCCGTCTCGACGCCACCCCGTTCGACGAACACGGTCATGCCCGGGATGACGTCGGCCTCGAGGTAGTCCCGGTACGGGCCCTCGGTATCGGCCTCGGGGATGACGGCGACCTTGTCCCCGCTCAGCTGGATCAAGAGGTGATCGAGCTCGTGGCGGTGGACGGCGCTGTCCTCGCCCGGCGCCAGACGCAGCTCCCACACCCGGACGCGGTCGTTCTCGAACAGCATCCGCGTCCCGACTCCGCCCAGCAGGCGCTCACCCACGCGCCGAAGCCTAAGTTTCCGGAAGGATGGAGCTCCTCATCGGCGACGTGTTCCGGAGCGCGGCGCGGGCGGCGCCCGACCGCGTCGCGGCCGTGTTCGGCGACCAATCGCTGACGTTCGGCCAGATCGACGGCAGGGCGAACGCGGTGGCCACGCGGCTTGGCGCTGCGGGCATCGGGCGCGGCGACCGGGTGGCGGCTCGGACCTCGACGTCGCTGGACGTCATCCCACTGTTCGCGGCGCTGGCGAAGCTCGGCGCCGTGTTCGCCCCGATGAACCCGGCGCTGTCAGCGGAGGAGGCGCAGGCCACGGTCGCAGCGGCGCGGCCGGCGCTACTGGTCGTTGACGAGGCGCGGGCGCGGATGGGCATCCCCGTCGTGGCGCTGTCCGAGTTGGCCGCCGCCGCCGGAGAGGAGGGCGACGTCAACGCCGCCGGGCTCTCCGAGGACGACGCCCACGTCATCTTCTTCACCAGCGGGAGCAGCGGCCGGCCCAAGGGCGTCGTCCTGAGCCATCGCGTCAACTACCTACGCACGCACCCGGGTGGACTGTTCGAGCCGCGGGGCCCGATGGTGTGCCCCTTCCCGCTGTTCCACATGGCCGGGTGGACCATTGCCCTCCAGCAGTGGCAGGCCCGCTCCCCGGTCGTGTTCGTGGCGTCCGATGCCGTCAGCATCTGCGACGCCGTCGAGCGCCACCGGGCGACACGGGTGTACGGCATCCCGGCCGTGTGGCGCAGGGTGCTCGACCACCTCGCGAGCGAGGACGGACGCGGGCGTGACCTGTCGTCGATCCGGTCGGCCGACACGGGCACGTCGGCCACGCCACCCGAACTGCTCGCCGCGCTGCGGGCCGCCCTCCCCGGCGCTCGTGTGCGCGTGTTCTACGGATCGACCGAGGCGGGCGGCGTGGCCGCCCTCGAGCACGACGACCTCGACCGCAAGCCCGGCCGTTGCGGCCTGCCGTCGCCGATGGCCCAGGTGCGCATCGACGACAACGGCGAGCTGCTCGTGCGGGGCCCGCTGGTGTTCGAGGGGTACTTCGATGACCCCGAG
>CADDZP010000159.1 GCA_902812475.1 Actinomycetota bacterium
CAGCCCGGGCAGTGCCACGGCCGCAGGTCGAGCTCGGGCTCAGGCGGGCGCACGTCGAGCGCGGTCATGGTGAGTACGCCACCTTGGCCTTGTCGTCACCCCTCCACCATGGCTTGAGTTCGCCATTTACGGCGGTCGGGCAGGACTAGTCCGCTAGAAGATCGAGGTGATCTTGTCCCACCAGGACCCGCTGCTCGGTTTGGTCTTCGGCGGGGGCGGCGCCGGCGGCGGCTGGCGGGTGGGCAGGATGGCGTAGGCCTCCTCGCCGGGACGCACGAGGTTGTACTGCTCGCGGGCCAGGCGCTCGACCTCGGCGTCGGTGTTGAGCTTGTTGATGCGGTCCTCGAGGGCCTTGTTCTCGCCGTCGGTGCGCTTGATCTGGGCCAGCACCTCCTGGCGCTGGCGGCGCTGGTCGAGGTAGGTGCGGGCCGGGAACACGGCCAGGAACAGGACGCCGACGAGCACGAGGCCGGCGACGACCAACCACTTCCGCTTGGGCTTGAGGGTCGCCTTCACGTTCACCGCAGGTGGGCGAGAGCGCCGGCACCGAGGAACGACGCCGACTCGCCGAGGTCGTCCTCGATGCGCAGCAGCTGGTTGTACTTGGCGACGCGATCGGAGCGGGCCGGCGCCCCGGCCTTGATCTGGCCGCAGTTGGTCGCGACCGCCAGATCGGCGATCGTCGTGTCCTCCGTCTCCCCCGAGCGGTGCGACATCACCGAGGCGTAGGCCGACCGGGTGGCGAGAGCCACCGCCTCGAGCGTCTCGGTCAGCGTGCCGATCTGGTTGACCTTGACGAGAATGGCGTTGCCGGTGCGGCGGTCGATGCCTTGGCGCAGTCGGTCGACGTTGGTGACGAACAGGTCGTCGCCCACGAGCTGCACACGGTCGCTCAACGCCTCGGTCAGCAGACGCCACCCGTCCCAATCGTTCTCGGCCATGCCGTCCTCGAGGGAGACGATCGGATAACGGTCGCACAGCTCGACCCAGAACTGGGCGAACTCCTCGGCGGTCAGCACCCGGTTCTCGCTGTCGAGGTGGTAGCGGCCGTCCCGGAAGATCTCGCTGGTGGCCGGGTCGAGGGCCAAGGCGATCTGCTCGCCGGGCGTGTACCCGGCCTTCTCGATGGCCTCGACCAGCACCCGGACGGCGTCCTCGTTCGATGCGAGGTTGGGGGCGAAGCCGCCTTCGTCGCCGACCGCCGTGGAGAAACCCCGGTCGTGCAGCAGGCGCTTGAGGGCGTGGTACGTCTCCGTCCCCCACTGCAGGGCCTCACTGAACGAGGCGGCGCCGACCGGCATCACCATGAACTCCTGGAGGTCGACGTTGTTGTCGGCGTGAGCGCCGCCGTTGATCAGGTTCATCATGGGGACGGGCAGGACGTTGGCGTTGACGCCGCCGATGTAGCGGTACAGGGGCAGCTCGAGCTCGTCTGCTGCCGCCTTGGCCGTCGCCAGGGACACGCCCAGGACGGCGTTGGCGCCCAGGCGGCTCTTGTTGTCGCTGCCGTCGAGGTTGACGAGCTCTTCGTCGACGCCGCGCTGGTCGAGGGCCTCCAGCCCTTCGACGGCGTCGCTGATCTCCCCGTTGACGCTCGCGACGGCCCCCAGCACGCCATTGCCGCCGTAGCGGTCGCCGCCGTCGCGGCGCTCGACGGCCTCGTGCTCGCCGGTGGACGCGCCCGAGGGCACGGCGGCGCGACCCTTCGCCCCGCTCACCAGGTGGACCTCGACCTCGACCGTCGGGTTGCCGCGCGAGTCGAGCACCTCGCGGCCCACGACGTGCTCGATGGCGCTCACCTGCTGTTGCTCGTGTTGAGCATGTGGGGAAAGTTACAGGAAGCGACCCGTGGCTACGCGAACTGGCTGGACAGGTAGAAGCCGAGCCCGCCGAAGCCCACGATGCCGGCCAGGACCAGGATGCGCCGCACGGGCGGCAGACGGCGCCACGACGCCAGGGTGCCCACGAGGTCGGCGCCGTCGGCGGCGGCGCCCATCAGCAGCCAGCGACGGACGCCGTCCGCGTCACCGTCCTCGAGCGCCCGGAACAGCCCGTAGCCGATGATCCCGTCGCGCACGCCGAAGCCCCGAGCGATCGTGCGCACCCCAGCCCGCTGGGAGTCGCGCCCGACCCACGTCGAGGAGGCCAGGCCCGGGAAGAGGAACAAGCTGGCTCCCACGTTCATGCGGCCCAACGCCAGCCACCGCGCCAGCTCGCGTTCATCCATCGTTGTGCTCCTTCCTCATGAAGTCGTCGCGGAAGCGGGCCGCCGTCGCCCGCAGCGCCGCCTCCGGGTCGACACCGGCGCGCCGGGCCAGGGCCACGACGCCGAACAGGAGAGCGCCGACTTCTTCGTCGGTCGCGGCATCGCCGATGTCGACGGGGTCGACCTCGACGCCCGCCGACACGGCCTTGCGCTGAACCTTGTGGGCGTACAGCAGCGAAGGAAGGTCGCCGGGGATCCCTTCCATGATGCTGGCCCGACCCTTCTCCTCACGTTTGATCTGCTCCCAGTTCTTCATCACCTGGCCGGCCGTCTCGGCCTGCACGTCGCCGAAGACGTGGGGATGGCGGTGCACGAGCTTTTCGTGGATCCCCGTCGCCACGTCGGCGAGCGTGAACCAACCCGCCTCGGCAGCGAGGGTGGCGTGGAACACCACCTGGAAGAGCAGGTCGCCGAGCTCCTCCTCGAGGTGGTCGACGCCGTCAGGGTCGTCGAGCTTCTCGATGGCCTCCAGCACCTCGTACGTCTCCTCGAGGAGGTGGCGGGTGAGGCTGCGGTGCGTTTGCTCTCTGTCCCACGGGCACCGCTCTCGCAGCGTGTGCACCAACTCGGCGAAGCGGGCGACCTCGGCGGCGATCGGCGGGGCGCCCACGGGCAGGAAGATCGACGTCAGGTGGTCGGCTTCCACGGCGCGGTCGAGGTCGTCCCATGCCACCGTGCGGACCGACTCGTCGGGCAGACCGAGGCGCTGCAGCACGACGACCTCGGCGGGGTGGCTCTCACCGGGAGCGAGCTTGACGTCGGAGAGCACGTCCTTGGCGTCGCACTGGGCCACGAGCAGCGGACCCCGCTCCCCGGCCGCCTCGGCGGCGAACCGCCGTCCGTCGACAACGCGCACGCCGGCGGCCACGGGGTCGACGCCGAGCCTCGTCCACGCCACGTCGAGGAACGACAGGCCGGGCACCACGTCGACGTCAACCCGCTCGTCGGCGCGCAACAGCTCCACCGTGCGCTCGGCGACGAGGGGCGATCCGGGCACGGCGTACAGCACCTCGCCCGATGCGGCGGCCGCTTCGGCCAGCGCGTCGACGATCTCGGCGTAGACCTCGTCGATCGACGCGGCCCGCTCGTAGACGTCGTCGAAGCTGTGGGCGTCGGGCACGGCGCCGGCCGCTGGGTGGCGGGCGGTGCGCACGTACCGCTGAGGGATGCGGTCGATGGCCCGAGCGGCGGCCTCGGTCAGCAGGTCGGGGCCCGCCGGCCCCAGACCCACGACGACGACGGTGGCCACCGCGTCTGTTTAGCCCGTGGGCGTGGGCGTGAGGGCAGGCGCCGTCGTCGGCGTCGAGCCGGGCGCCTGGGGCGCTTCGATCTCGGGCACGGGCCTGCTCTTGTTGAACGTCCCGAACTTGGGGTTCATCTTGACCTTGGCCTTCTTGAGGGCGGTCATCAGCCACTGCTGGAGGGGCTGGCCGCCGCCCTGGCCCATCGCCTTCTGCACCTCGTCCTTGGCCTGGTCGAAGGGAGCGGGCTGACGGGAGTTCACCTTGATGACGTGAAAGCCGAACTGGGACTGCACGGGCTGGCCGACCTGGCCCACGGGCTGGGAGAAGGCGGCGTTGAGGAACTCGGGCACGAGCTGGGCGTCCTTGAAGAAGCAGCCGAGATCGCCGCCCTTCGACGCGCTGCCTGGGTCCTTCGACACCTCCTTGGCCACCGCCGCGAAGTCCTCGCCTTTGGCCAGACGGGCCTCCACGTCGGACGCGGCCTGGGGCGTGTCGACGAGGATGTGGCTCACGCACGCCTGCACGAACTGGTCCTGGTGGGCGTTGTAGTAGTCCCTCGCCTTGGCCTCGTCGACGGCCGGTGTCAGCGCGCGGTTGAGGACGATGACCTCGGCGAAGCGCTGCACGAGCTTGTCCTGGTACCACTTGGGGAAGGCGTTGAACGTGTCCGGGCCGTTGACCTGCTGGACGACGGTCGCCTTCGCCTGGTCGTTGTCGGCCGCCGTCGGCTTCAGCTTGCGGTGGGTGATCTCCTGGTGGACGAGCTCGTAGTCGAGGTCCTGGTTGAGCACGAAGGCGGTGAAGTCGGCGTTGAACGTGCCCTGTCCCGTCCCCAGGATCTGCCGTCGGCTCGGGTCGATGGCGTCGAGGTAGCGGCCGTTCCCGCGAATGGCCTTGAGCTCCTTGTCGACGTCGCTCTGGGCGATGCGCGTGCCGTTGACGATCAGGGCGTAGGACTGAAGCGTCCCGCATGCGGCCGCGAGGATGCCCAGAAGCGCGACAAAGCCGACGAGCACTCGTTTCACGGTGCGACCGACACTACTGGGAGCTTGCTTTGGCAGGCACGTCGGCGCCGCTTGCGGCGCCGACGGGCGCCGGCGGCTCTTCGGCCGGAACCAGCGCACGCAGGACATCAACGAGGTAGGGCGCCGGATCGGTTCCCCGGGGCAGCGGCATGACCAGTTGCTCCGAGTCCTCCTTGTACACGGCCTCCTTGTACAGACGCTGGAGGCGGATGCGACGGCTGGTGGGAAGAACGACCGGCGCCAGCCGGGCCGTACCCCGGGCGACGCCTACTTCCCGCACGCCGGCTCGTACGCACTCGGCCCGCAGATGGGCGACGGCGAGCAGGGCTTCGGCCGCCGCCGGCACGGGCCCGTAGCGGTCGACCCACTCGGCTTCGATGTCGTCGACCTCGGTGTGGGTGGTGACGGCAGCCAGGCGGCGATAGGCCTCCAGGCGCAGCTCCTCCTTGGCCACGTAGTCAGGCGGCAGGTTGGCGTCGACGGCCAGGTCGAGCTTGACCTCGGCGGGCGGGCGCAGTTCCTCGCCCTTGAGCTCGGCCACCGCCTCGCTGACCATCTGCACGTAGAGGTCGTAGCCCACGGCGGCGATGTGCCCGGACTGGTTCTCGCCCAACAGGTTGCCTGCGCCCCGGATCTCGAGATCGCGCATGGCGATCTTGAAGCCCGAACCCAGCTCGGTGTGCTCGCCGATCGTCTTCAGCCGCTCGTAGGCCTCCTCGCTGAGGGCCCGCTCGGGCGGGAAGAAGAGATAGGCGTAGGCCCGCTGGCCGGCGCGGCCGACCCGCCCGCGCAGCTGGTGAAGCTGCCCCAGGCCCATGAGGTCGGAGCGGTCGACGACGAGGGTGTTGACGGTGGGCATGTCGATGCCTGACTCGATGATCGTCGTGCACACGAGAACGTCGTACTCGCCCTCCCAGAAGTCGAGGACGACCTTCTCGAGCTGCCCCTCGTCCATCTGTCCGTGGGCGACGGCCACACGGGCCTCGGGCACGAGCTCCTTCAGGCGAGCGGCCACGCGGTCGATGTCCTGCACCCGGTTGTGCACGAAGAACACCTGGCCCTCGCGCAGGAGCTCGCGGCGGACGGCCTCGGCCACGGGGCGCTCGTCGTACTCGCCCACGTAGGTGAGGATGGGTTGGCGCTCGGCGGGCGGCGTGTGGAGGAGCGTGAGGTCGCGGATGCCGGTGAGGCTCATCTCCAGGGTCCGCGGAATGGGCGTGGCCGTCAGCGTCAGTACGTCGACGTCCACCTTGAGCTGCTTGATGTTCTCCTTGTGCGTGACGCCGAAGCGCTGCTCCTCGTCGATGACGAGCAGGCCGAGGTCCTTGAACTTCACGTCGCCGCTGAGGAGGCGGTGGGTGCCGATGACGACGTCGACCTCACCGTTGGCGAGGCCCCGCACGACCTTGCGGGCCTGGGCCGGCGTCAGGAACCGGGAGAGGACCTCGACCCGCACGGGGTAGCCGGCGAAGCGCTCCGAGAACGTCGAGAAGTGCTGCTGGGCGAGCAGCGTCGTGGGCACGAGGACGGCGACCTGCTTGCTGTCCTGCACTGCCTTGAAGGCGGCCCGGATGGCGACCTCGGTCTTGCCGAAGCCGACGTCGCCGCACACGAGGCGGTCCATGGGCACGTCGGTCTCCATGTCGGCCTTGACGTCGACGATGGCCTTCATCTGGTCAGGTGTCTCCTGGTAGGGAAACGCCTCTTCGATCTCGTGCTGCCACGGCGTGTCCGCCGCAAAGGCGTGGCCCTTGCTGGTGACCCGGCGCCGGTACAGGACGACGAGCTCCTGGGCGATCTGGCGGACAGCGGCGCGCACGCGCGACTTGGTTCGCTGCCAGTCCGATCCGCCGAGGCGGTGGAGCGTCGGTGTCTCTCCACCCGTGTAGTGGCGCACGGCGTCGATCTGGTCGGACGGGACGTAGAGCTTGTCGCCGCCCTTGTATTCGAGCAGCAGGTAGTCCCGCTCGAAGCCGCCGATGGCCCGCTTCACCATCCCGCCGTAACGGGCGACGCCGTGTTGGTGGTGGACGACGTAGTCGCCCGGCTGCAGGTCCTCGAAGAAGCCCTGGGCATCGGTGCGCCGCGGTCGCGGGCGGCGGTGGGCGCGCCGACGGCCGGTGATGTCGCACTCGGCCAGCACGGCGAGCTTGGCGTTGGGCAGCACGAATCCGCGCTCGAGCGGCTCGACGACGATCGTCCCGCCGGCCTTGGTCAGATCCGCTTGGCCGTCCTCGACAAACGGCAGCGACAGTCCGTTGTCCCGGAGGAGCGCGGCGACACGGGCGCCGCTGCCCTTGCCTTCGGCGGCGACGACGACGCGGTAGCCCTCGCCCAGGAGCTCCCGCAGCCGCTCGGTGAGGCGTGTCGGGTCGCCGAACATCGGCTCCCAGCCGCTGACGTCGACCACGGGCGTTCGGGGGCTGTCGGGCACCGTCGTCACCGACCACGCCGGCACATCGGTGTGCGACAGGAGACGGTCGAACGGCAGGTGAAGGCGGGGCAGCGCCCGGTCGGCGGCGACGCCCCACGTCTGGGCCAGCGACGCGGCGAGGTCCGCTTCCTCGGCGAGCACCTCGGCCGCCCGGTCGCGCATGCGGCGCGGGTCGACGAGCAGCACCTGGGCGTCGGCACCGAGCAGGTCGAGCAGGACGTGCTCGGACTGGGTGAGCCATGGCAGCCACGATTCCATCCCGTCGAAGGTGGTGCCCTCGGCGAGGCGCTCCCACTGTTCGCGGCCCCACGGCTCGCTGGCAATGAGCCGCTCGGCCCGCCAGCGCACGTCGTCGGTGGGCAGCAGCTCGCGGCACGGGAAGATCTCGACGCAGCCGACGTCGACGGTGGAGCGCTGGTCGGCGACGGAGAACTCGCTCAGTCGGTCGACCTCGTCGCCCCAGAGGTCGATCCGAACCGGCACGTCGGCAGTGGACGGGAACACGTCGACGATCGAGCCCCGCACGGCGACCTCGCCCCGGTGCTCCACCTGGTACTCGCGCCGGTAGCCGGCCCCGGTCAAGCGCTCGGTCAGCTCTGTCGGGTCGAACACGTCGCCGGGGTGGACGACGATGGGGTCGACCTCTTCGACGTGTGGCCCGAGGCGCTGGACAAGGGCGCGGATGGAAGCGACCAGCACCCGGGGCATGCGTTCGGGGTCCCGCAACCGCCACATGGTCCGCAGGCGACGGCCCATGGTGTCGACGCTGGGACTGACGCGCTCGAACGGCAGCGTCTCCCACGCCGGGAACACGTCGACCTGCTCGGCGCCGAGG